>NZ_JAWGSV010000232.1:0-4991 GCF_032552055.1 Clostridium sp.
TCGCATTATCGCTTAAATTAAGAATTTAAAATTATTGCTGTAATTCTTATAAAATTACTAAACTTAATTATTCACTCTTAATTTTTCATTATGTGACAGCACCTTTTTATTTATGAACCTTATTTATTATATTGTGGTTCTTGTTGTTTTACAAAATCAAGTCTTGACTGTAGTGATTGCTCAACACCAGACATTGTATTTGCAAGCTGATTAAACATTTGCTTTGCTTCTTGATTATCTGTATCTAAAGAAAATGTCTTCATATCAGCAGCTAAACCTTTTGCACTAGCTAATGCTGTTTCTATTTTAGTTCCTGTTGGCATAATAAAACCTCCTCTACAAATTTCTTTTGCAAATATATTTTTGTACAATCCAAATTTAAATATTCTTAAAACTCAAATGAAAAATATCCCTTTATTAATTTATAGTCATTAAAGTTATTGTATTAACCTCTTTATACTCCATTAATAATTATTTCTATTAAGTAGTGAATTAAAATTAGCTATAAAGGTTAAATTAACATCGTAAGGAATTTTATTAATAAAAAAGGAGAAATTTATATGACAGCTATTTCAAAGGTAAAACAAACATTAGCTACCTTAAAAGGTGCTGAAGCTACATTAGATATGTATTACCTGCAAGAACAAAATAAAGAATCTAAAAATATATACAAGGAAGCTTCTATGGAGTTAGATAAAATAAAGGTAGACTTAGAACAAAGAATTGGATTTATGGAGTTTGAAGAACCACAATATAAGGGCAACTAAGTGAGGTGAAATATGGATACTTGGTTAATAGTTTTATTTAAATCAATAATTCTATTTTTTATAGCAATTATAATAACAAGATATATGAAGAGAAAAACATTAGCTAGAGCTACACCTTTTGATTTTATTTCTTATAGTGTAGTTGCAGTTTTAATTCCACTAATTTCTTTAGATATTATAAGTAATTTCTATTTTGGAATCATTACATTATTAATTTGGGCAATGATGCCCCTTGTGCTAGATTTTGCATCTATGAAAAGTAAGACTATTTATAATTTACTACATGGTAAAGAAAGAGTTTTAATTAAAAATGGTAAAATCATGGAAGATAACTTATCTAAAGAAAGAATTACAGGACAAGAGTTTTTACAAATAATGCGCTCTAAAAATGCTTTTAATTTAGCAGATGTAGAATTTTCTTTATTAGAAACTAATGGTGATATAAATGTTAGTTTAAAAGCTGATAAGAAACCGGTAACCTCCTATGATTTAGGTAAGAAGGTTCCTCAGAAATCTGAACCACAAGCTGTAATTTTAGATGGAAACATATTGAATGAAGGTCTTACTAATGCAGGATTAAACATAGGTTGGCTTAATACACAACTCGAGGCTCAAGGAGTTCCTTTAGAAAGTGTTTTCCTAGGGCAAGTAGATTCTTCAGGGGATTTATACTTAGATCTCTTTGATGATATGATTCAAGTTCCAAAAGCTCAAGTTAAGGATATGCTATATGCAAGTCTTTTAAAGTGTCAGTCTGATTTAATGTCCTACTCCTTAGATACAGATAACGAAGAAGCTAAAAATATGTATTCTAAAAATGCTAAAAAATTAGAAGAACTAATAAATAAATTAGAACCCTATTTATTACGTTAGAAGGTGAATTATTATGTCAAATATGAAAAAGAAAAAAATGACTTCCGCTCAGCAACAATATGATGATTTAGTAAAAGCAATAGAACCAAAAAGACCAATTTTAAAAAACTGTATAAGAGCCTTCTTAGTTGGTGGAGGAATTTGCACTATAGGTCAAGTAATTAATTGGCTTTATATAAATTATTTAAACTTTGATGAAAAGACAGCTATGACCCCTACTTTAATAACACTAATATTTTTTTCAGTGTTATTTACAGGCCTTGGAGTTTATGATCACTTAAGTCAATGGGCTGGTTGTGGAACTGCTGTACCAATAACAGGTTTTGCAAATTCAATAGCTTCAAAATCAATTGAACATAAAAGTGAGGGATTTGTCCTAGGTGTAGCTGGTAATATGTTTGGTTTAGCTGGAGCCATAGTTGTGTACGGAATAGTTGCTGCCTTTGTTGTAGCTACAATAAAAATGACTATAGTCTGGTTAGGAGGAATGTAAATGCTAAAAGGACATCAATCATGGATTTTTGAATCAAAACCCACAATAATATCTTCTGCTGCTGTTGGTGGCCCCTTCGAGGGAAATGGTGCTTTAGCTAATGACTTTGATATAATTACTGAAGATTTATGGCTTGGTCAAGATAGCTATGAAAAAGCTGAAAAAGTTATGTTAGAACATGCTTGTAATAGAGCTATCGAAAAAGCTAATTTACAAAAAGAAGATATAAATTTTTTCTTTAGTGGAGACTTAATGAATCAAATTATAACTAGTAGCTTTGCTGCAAGAACTTTAGCCATTCCCTATCTCGGAATATTTGGTGCATGCTCAAGCTCTATGGAAGGTTTAGCTTTAGCTGCACAACTTATAGAAAGCAAGGCTGCAAAATATGTTTTAACTTCTGCAAGTAGTCATAATGCTGCAGCAGAAAAGCAATTTAGATATCCTACAGATTATGGAGTTCAAAGACCACCTACAGCTCAATGGACTGTTACAGGTGCAGGAGCTGCTGTTCTAGCAGAAAGTGGTGATGGCCCCAAAGTTACATCAGCAACTATAGGTAGAGTTATCGATATGGGAATATCTGATCCCTATAATGTAGGTGCTGCTATGGCACCAGCTGCTGTAGATACTATTGAAGCTCATTTTAGAGATTTAGATATAGATGCCACACACTATGACTTAATTGCTACTGGAGACTTAGCAAAGGTTGGTCATGAAATTGCTAATGCATTATTTAAAAAGCATAAAATTAATATGCCTGAAGATATTTTTACAGATTGCGGTTTATTAATATATACTAAGGATCAACCAAGCTTTTGTGGAGGAAGTGGTTGTGCTTGCTCTGCTACAGTTACATATGGACACTTACTTAATCGTATGAGAAAAGGAGAACTTAAAAAGATATTAGTTGTAGCAACTGGTGCTCTAATGTCTCCTATCTCCTTCCAGCAAAAAGAAAGTATCCCTTGCGTAGCTCATGCTGTTTCTATAGAAATGTAAAAGGGTGTGATATTATGGAAAAGTTTATTTTCGCCTTTATTGTAGGCGGTATTATTTGCGTTATTGGTCAACTTATAATGGATATCTTAAAAGTAACTCCAGCTCATACTACTTGTACTTTAGTTGTAATTGGAGCAATTTTAGGTGGATTTGGATTATATGATCCTTTAGTAAAGCTTGCAGGTGCAGGCGCTTTTGTACCTATTAGTAGTTTTGGTAACACATTAGTCACTTCTGCTATTACAGAAGCTGAGCAAACTGGATTTATAGGAATATTTTCAGGTATACTAAAAACTGTAAGTGGCGGTGTTTCTGCTGCTGTAGTATTTGGATTCTTTGCTGCCATTATATTTAAACCTAAGGGATAAAAATGGAGCTGTCTTATACAGCTCCAAATTGCTAACTAATATATAAATAAGAAACTCCCCTTACCTACTACTTGTAGACTATTATTTTTTTATATTTCTATCTTAGCTTCTATGTGTTTTCCTTTTAATTTTGATTCTAGTGCTAAGTATGTAATAGAAATTAAGATAATTATACACCCTAGAATCTTATTTAAGTTTAAAACTTCTTTAAAGATAACTACTCCACTGATAACACTAGTAACAGGTTCAAATAAAGAAAATATAGCTGCTGATGTAGAGCCTATAATAGAAACCCCTATTTGAAAAGAAACTATTCCTACTATTGATGCTAATAGTGAGCATATTATAATAATTATATAAGCTTTAAGTGGTAAGTTGAAGTTTATATATCCTCCAAAGAAGTTACCAATAAACATTTGTAATGAAGCAAATGTAACTATGTAAAAAGTCAACTTGTAGTGATTAATCTTAACTAATCCCTTCTTATCAATCCATAATACATAAAATGCATAAGTTAGCCCTGATATTAATGCCATTAATGCTCCTGTAATATTTCCGCTGTTGTTTATATCCATAAAAAACATTACTCCAAAGAATGCTATTACTAATGATAATACCTTTCCAATACCTAATGTTTCTTTAAAAATAAATTTGCATGCTAATGCAATAAATATAGGATACATAAAATGTAATGTAGTTGCAGCTCCTATACCTATATAAGAATATGAACTATACAACAATCCTATTGTTAAAGCAACTCCTATTAAACTTAAAATAAATATATTACTTGCTTCTCTCTTTTCTATATTCAAAGGGATCTTTTTAACCTTTAATATCAAAAATAGAAATGGTATTGCAAATAAACTTCTAAAAAACGTCATAGATAATGCATTGTTTCCCAAGTCATATGTAATATTAGCTAGAGCTGGAGTGAATCCAAAAATCACTGCTGAAAGAATAGTAAATAAAACACCTTTAATCTTCATATTATCGCCTTCAATCATAAAATGTATTTTTATTAAATATGTATTAAATGTAGCAAATAATATTTTAACATAAATTTAGATTAATTTAATAACCTTAAATAAAAAAACTATACTAAGTCTAGTTTTAAAATACAAAAATATCACACATTATATAATTCATAAGATATCACGATATAATTACTTGTTATTTTTATAAAGTTATACTTATACTAAGAAGTATAATTGAACTCTAAGATAGAATTACAAAGATCTTATACCAGGCTTATCCTTCTATAAAATTAGATACACAATCCTATGCAGTCACTTCAAATATCATTTATACTCATTTAAAACAAACATAACTAAATCATCATTAAAATAATAATATAAGATCTATTAAGCTATTAGTATAAATAATCAGATCATCATAAATTAAAGGTTTAGTTGTTTTAATTATTCCATCTAAATTAAACTGAATATCCTTTATATACTTAAGAAGATAAATCTTACTATTAGTATATCC
>NZ_JAWGSV010000233.1:0-4981 GCF_032552055.1 Clostridium sp.
CTTCTAAGTTATATTTATGAGAATGTCCATATATCACAATATCGACCTCTTCTAAATTAATACTTATATTATTTCTTTCATGGACTATATATATCCTTTTTCCCTCTATTTCAATTATCTCATCTTCCTTTAATATAGCTTCAAGATCACCCTTGTCATTATTGCCTTTTACAGCTACAGTCTTAGCGATGTTTTTTAATCTTTCTAATATATCATTATTACATATATCCCCTGCATGTATAATTAGATCACAACCCTTTAGATTATGTATTACTTCTTCTCTTAATAAGTTATGTGTATCAGAAATAATTCCTATTTTCATACTATCATCATCTTTCTTTATAGTTTTCTACTACATCTTTAATAATTTCTTTTATTTCACTTAATGACAAATCTAGTGTTTCAATTCCACCTATGTCACATTCAGCCGTATTCCTAATATTATTTAATATTCTTGCATATAGCTGTTTATTATTATCAAACTTTTCATTATCTTCAACTATATATTTATAAAGTGTCCTTGCTTCATTTTCTATATATTCCCTATCATTCATAATAACTCTCTCCCTATTTTATCCTCTTATTGATATCTATAACTGTTATCCTTATAATCTATGGCGTCAATATGCCAATAAATATAAATTTATCTCTTTATTATAATAATTTCACTTTTAAATAGATAGCATCTTAGACTTAATAATTCTATTGAAGAATAAATTCAATTATAAAAGTAGTATCTTTTCCAATATTACTTTCAGCATATATTTTACCATTATGACTTTCAACTATTGATTTAGCTATAGATAATCCTAAGCCATATCCACCAGTTTCCCTTGCTCTTGAAGTATCTACCCTATAGAATCTTTCAAATATCTTCTCTAAATCCTCTTCCTTAATACCATCTCCAGTATTTTTAACCTTAAGATAAACCTTATTCTTATCTTCATATGATATTACATCTATTCTTCCACCAGAATTAGTGTACTTCAATGCATTATCTAATAATATGCTACATAGCTTTTTTATTTCTTCCTTATTAGCTTTTAAATTTATATTCTCTTGTATTTCTGTTTCTAAAATAATATTATTCTCAAAAACCACAGCTTCAAAGCCTAATAAGATGCTATCTAAAACTTTACTAAAATCAAAACTAGATTTTTCTTCCATAACTTTATTGCTATCTAGCTTAGTTAAAGATAGCATATCATCTATTAACTTAGCCATTCGATCTACTTGGTTACTAATATAATTTATCCACTTAATTTGACTTTCTACAGTTTTATCTTTATTGGAAGTTATTACAGAAGTATTAGTCCTAATTATAGCTAAAGGCGTTTTTAATTCATGAGATGCATCAGCTATAAATTGCTTCTGCTTTTCAAAACTTTCCTTTATTGGCTTAATAGTTTTATTAGTTAGATAAACACTTATGTAAAAAAGTAAAAATAAACTAATAGCTCCAACTATCAAAAAAACTTTTAGTAAGTTATTTAGCATATTAATTTGTAGCTCTCTACTTATTAATGCAATCTTTAATCCCTTTGGAGTATGTTCCTTTAAATATCCATAGCTACTTCCAGATATGTCAATTTTATCAATCTTATTTTCATTTTTAAGTATAGAATATATGGCCTCTTCTAACTCATCATTATTAATCTCTATATTTGTAATTACATTTGCTACATTATTTTCTGAATCCAAATCTACAATAATGCTATTTCCATTTTTAAAATCTGGACCTGGCTTCCTAGGATTTTGAATTACACCTTTTAAATCTCCTTCTAGCTCTCTATCCATATTTGCTGCAGTAGTTATATATATAGTTCCAAAAATAAGAATAAAAACTAATGTTAATAGAGTCATATTTATGAAAATAAACTTCCTTTTTAATTTTTCAAACATACTATTCCTCCATCCTATAACCTACACCTCTTATAGTTACTATATTTACTTCTGAGTTTAAATGCTGAAGTTTTTTTCTAATAAAAGAAATATATACTTCTATATTGTTATACTCTATTTCTGCATCGAAGCCCCAAAGCTTAGTAATTAAATCATCCTTACTAACTACAACCTTAGGTCTCTCCATAAAATACTTTATTATTTCAAATTCTTTAAGGGTTAGCCTTATAGATTCACCCTTTACTTCTAAATCATAAGTATTTAAATCTAATCTAATGTCACCATAAGAAAGATAATTATCGTTTATAACATTACCTTTTCTTCTTGTTATAGACCTTAGCCTTGCAAGTAATTCCTCTGCTGCAAAAGGCTTAGTTAAATAATCATCAGCACCTAAATCTAGCCCTTGAACCCTATCTTCAATTTGACTTTTTGCAGTTAGCATCATTATTGGAGTTGTTATTTCCTTTTTTCTTGGTTCTTTTAAAACACTTAGTCCATTTAGCTTAGGTAGCATAATATCTAAAACTATAACATCATATATATCAGTTAAAGCATAGTTTAATCCATCTTCCCCATCATAAACAGCATCTACAACATATTTATTTTTAGTTAATATCTCAACTAATGCTTCAGATAATTCTTTTTCATCCTCGACCAAAAGTAGTTTCACTATATTACCTCCATAAAAACAATAAATTTCATATTTAACTTTTTATATTATTGACTTAATAAAATTTTATCACACAAACCTTAAAATAAAATTAAATTCAAATCTAATTTTTTATTGATAAGAAAAAAATCTGTATCAACACTTATATAAATCTTGATACAGATTTTTTTAATTTTATTTCCAAGGACATATTTTTATCTCTAGTAAATCTATTATCTTAAAGATTATTAAAGACATAATACTTAAAGCTAATATTCCAGCAAACATTCCCTTATAATCTACCATTGACCAAGAGTTCATTATATAATAACCTAGTCCATATTTAGTAGCATAGTTTTCACTGAAAAATAAAGCTGAAATTGCAATACCTATACTTACCCTTAATGCTGAGAAAATCTTAGGGGCTATGCTAGGTAATATTACTTTTGTTATAGTATCTACCTTACTAAATTTCATTACCTTTGCAGATATTAGAACATCATTATCTATTTCATTTACTGCATCTCTTGTTACTATTAAAATTTGGAATACTATAATAGTAACCATAAGTATTATCTTTGATTTATCACCTATACCAAACATCACCATAAATATTGGTAAGAAAGCAATTTTAGGTATTGGATAAAGTAAATAAACTATAGGAGAAATAATTTTATCAAAAAAAGTGCTTCTACCTATTAATATTCCAAAAGGAATTCCAATAATTAATGATATAAATATAGCTCCTAATATTCTATATAGACTATATAAAATATGATATATAAAATCATTTTGCATAAGTCTTATTAATTCTAGTAAAGTACTCTTTGGCGTTGGAACCATATTAGTTCCTACTCCTAAACTTAGTAAATACCACAATATAATTACTATTATAGCTCCATATAAGCTTTTAAAAAGCTTTAAAACTTTATCCTTAATCATAAAGACTACCTCTTACTTTATTGCATATTTCTATATATTCATTTTTTGACCTTATATCTTTATCACCAAAGTATTTATTAGGAATTATACTATCAATCTTACCATCTTTCATTACTATTATTTCTTCACCTAAGAAAACTGCTTCTTCTATATTATGTGTAACTAAAATCATAGTAATATTCTTTTCAATTTTAATTTCAAGTAATAATTCTTGTATCATTTCCTTATTAATTGAATCTAAGGCTGAAGTAGCTTCATCTAACAAAAGAATTTCTGGATTATTTATTATAGTTCTTCCTATAGCAACTCTCTGCTTTTGCCCACCACTAAGCTCTTTGGGATACTTATCCTTTAGATCAGCTAGTCCCAACTCATTAATTATCTTATTAACCACTTTCTCTTTTTCTTCTTTAGATAAATTACTTTTATTTAAACCTAAACTTATATTTTTATATACTGTAAACCAATTAAAAAGTCCTAAATTCTGCAGTATTAATGAAGTTTCTCCTTCTATTTCTAATTTCCCTTCATAATTAGAAATAAGCCCTGCCATAGTATATAGCAGGGTTGTTTTCCCACATCCAGATTTACCTATAATAGCATAAGACTTTCCTTTTTCAATTGATAGACTTAAGTTGTTAATTGCAACTTCTTTATTATACTTTATAGTTAAATCTTTTATGTTTATCATCTTATTTTACAAATTTTCCTTCTAATAAATCTGATGGTTGAACATCTAATTCTTTATTTAAAGTTTTTTCTGTCCAATCTATTATACTTTGTAAATATTCATCACTTGGAAGGGCAGCTTTTTTATATGTTGGTAATGTCATAATATCCTTAACTTCTGGATTAGTATTAGGAATTTTTTCTATTAATATATCTTTAGCTATTTCAGGATTCTTATTAATTTCATCTACAGCCTTATTATATGCTTCATGGAAAGCTTTAATAGTATTTGGCTTTTCAGAAATAGCTTTGCCTGTAAACACCATGCACTGTGGTGAAAATTCATCATCCATTCCATAAACACTCTTTGTTAGTCCTTGTAATTCTCCATTTGAAGCTACTGGTTCTGGGAATATACTCATATCTATATCACCACTCTTTAAAGCAGCCATTCTTGCAGGAATCTCAGTAATAAATACCTTTTCTACATTATAGTCTTGTCCTAACCACTTATCTATTAAATAATTAGTGACGCTTACTTCCATTACTCCAACTTTAATATCTTTCTTTTCAGTAGCACCTTCATTTGCTAAAATTGGAAACATTCCATCTGTCATAGTTGTAGCTTTTATGTCAAAGCCACCGTTTACATTTGTTGCTACTGCAATAAAATCTGTCATTGCACCATCAATTTCATTGCTTTGAAGAGCACTTTGTCTATTTTGAGCATTATTGTAAATTTCTATTTCTACATTTATTCCTGCCTCTTTAAAATATCCATTTTTCTCAGCAATAAGAATTGGAGCAGTATCAACA
>NZ_JAWGSV010000234.1:0-4958 GCF_032552055.1 Clostridium sp.
ATTAATATAGTTTCTATAAATAAGTTTTAATTATTAAATATTATATTTAAGAAATTCAAGCTTGCTTAAGGCAAAAAATATAATATTTCATTTTTTCTTATTTAGTATATTCTTGATATGGAATACGTACTGCAACTCCAGTATCATCGAATTTATAAGAAGTTGCATCTATAGCATCTTTACCTGTTGCTAAATTCATACCAGTTTCATATAATGCTTTAGCCATACCTTCAGCATCTTGAAGAACTGATCCTAACATAAATCCCTTTCCAATTAAATCTTGAGCTGCTGCTGTAGCATCAACACCTACTACTGGAATAGTCTTTGCATCATCGCCATTATTATATCCTTGAGCTTGCAATGCAGCTATTGCACCTTGAGCCATACCATCATTATTAGCTATAACAGCTTCAATCTTATCACCAAATCTTGATAACCATGCTTCTGTAGCATTTTGAGCTAGATCATTTTGCCAATTGCAAACTTGAAGTGCTAATTCTTCAGTTTTAATTCCATTATCATTTAAAGTTGAAACTGAATATTCAGTTCTTGCAACTGCTTCAGGATTATCAGGTTCACCCTTTAACATAACATATTGCAGTACTCCATCTCCATTTTTATCTATAGCCTTTGAGTCCTTATTCCAGAAATCTGTAAGTATCTTACCTTGCATAACTCCAGCTTCCTTAGCATTAGTTCCAACAAATATAGCTTTATCATATGCCTTTATTGAATCTGTAGCTGGTTCTCTATTAAATAAAACTACTGGCTTTTCAGCTGCTTTAATCTTATCTATTACAGTTGGCGCAGCTCCTGTATCAACTAAGTTAACTAATAATAAATCTACATCTTTTTGTATTAATGTATCTATACTATCGTTTTGTGTAGCTTGGTCACCTTTTCCATCATAGAAAGTAAATTCAACCTTATCTGGATTTTCACTTTGAATCTTTTCTAAACTTTGACGAACTGTTGAAATATAAGTATCATCAAATTTGTATAATAATACCCCAACCTTCACTTTATCTCCTGCTGAGGAATTCCCACAGCCTACTAATGAAGCTGTTACCATAATAGTAGCCATTGCCATTGTAAGTAATCTTTTAACCTTTTTCATATTAACCCTCCATCTCTCATAAACCATTAATATTGTTTTCGTTTACATTTACTATTATAAGAATATATGTTATCTATTTCCATGCAAAAAACTTCACAAATCTATCGAAATTCTTAACTATCATTTATGATTCAATTAATAATTATTAAGTTTTTATTTGAAAGAAGTTTATATTTGTGATAAAATTTTAACTTGCAAAATGATATGAGGTGATTTTTTTGAATAAAGATTATATAATAAAATTTATTAAAGATTCTTGGAAAGCATTTCGTCCTTTTTCCTTGACTCTTGCAATAGGATCTACAACTTTAGGTATAGTTGCTGCTTATAAAATGGGAAATATCAATTTTTCAAATTCTAGGGATTTATTATTAGTTATTCTAGTAACAATAGCCGGTCTATTAGCTCAATCTGGTGCTAATTTAGTTAATGATTATTTTGAAGGTAGTTTTAGATATTATAGACCTAGCGGAAGAAAGGTAAAATTCCTAGGTGTGGATAGAACTTACTTTGATATTTATGTTTTTCTTTGGGCAATGGCATGCTTTGGACTAGCGTCATTAATTGGATTATATTTAATTTACATAACGGATTATAAAATGCTTATAATAGGTTTAATCGGAATATTCGGAGCTTATTCATACACTGGAGAACCATTTGTATTTAAAAGAAAAGGCTTAGGAGTTCCAATATCTTTTATTACAATGGGGCCCTTAATGGTGCTTGGTGCTTCTTATCCCTTTACTAAGGAGTTAAGCTTGTATCCAATTCTATTATCATTACCAGCTTCTTTTATAATCCCCGCTTTAATGATAAGTAATGAGATGAGAGATTTCCAAAGAGATGCTAATTTAAGTCTTGGAACTTTAAG
Source organism: Clostridium sp. (assembly GCF_032552055.1). GTDB lineage: Bacteria > Bacillota > Clostridia > Clostridiales > Clostridiaceae > Clostridium. The sequence goes on from NZ_JAWGSV010000234.1 coordinate 1,989, forward strand.
TGTTAGAATAGGTAGTAAGCTTAGCACTTATATTTATAGATTTTTAGTTTTTGGTGCTTATATTCTAACTACTATATATGTAGTATTAGGATTTTATCCAATTACAACTTTATTAGTATTTCTCACTCTACCTATAGCCTTAAAAGCTCATAGAGCAGTATGCAAATTCGAAAAGCTAGGTATTCCATATACTAATAATCTTCATTGGACTTTTACATTATTATTAATAGCTACATTACTAATAGGATAATTTTTAATAACACACTCCTCTTATACATATACTAATATATATGGAAAGGAGTGTGTTTTTTATGAAAAATGGAGTTAAGATATTAATAACTGTAGTTGTTATTATAGTTATAATAGCTTTTCCAATAATCTCTAGTTACAATGGCTTAGTCGGTCTTGAGCAACAAGTTAGCAAGGCAGCTTCTGATATAGATACTCAACTTCAAAGAAGATCTGACTTAATACCTAATTTAGTTAATACGGTTAAGGGATATGCTACTCAAGAAAAAGATATCTTTACAGATATTGCTAATGCAAGAAGTAAATTATCAGGTGCTACTAATATTTCAGATCAAGCTGCTGCAGATAGTGAACTATCAAGTGCCTTATCTAGATTACTAGTAGTAGTTGAAAGATATCCTGATTTAAAATCAAATGAAAATTTTAAAGACTTAAGTATTCAATTAGAAGGCACTGAAAATAGAATCGCTGTAGCAAGACAAGACTATAATACTGCAACAACTAATTATAATACTAAATTGAGAAGATTCCCTACTAATATAGTAGCTTCTATCTTTGGATTTGAAGAAAAAGCACTTTACAAAGCAAGTGATAATGCTAGTGAAGTGCCATCTGTAGATTTCACTAGATAATTATGAAGATATTATCTAAGATAAAAGTTCTTTTATTATCTTCTCTTGTATTATTATTTTTTACTCAAATTGCTTCAGCTGAAATTAACTATCCTACTCCAACTAATTATAAATATATAAATGATTATACAGGTATATTAACGGAGGATGAAAAAGAAAAAATCATTTCTATTGGTAAAGAATTAGAAGATAAAACTGGTGCTCAAGCTGTCACTGTAATAATAAATAGTACGGATGGAAGACCCATTGAAAGCTATGCTTTAAACCTCTTTAGAACCTGGGGAATTGGAGAAAAAAATAAAGACAATGGTTTATTAATCTTAATTGCTCTTGAAGATAGAAATTGGAGAGTTGAGGTAGGAAGAGGCCTAGAAGGTGCAATTCCAGATGCCTTAAGTAATAGGGTAATGGAATCTTTAGCTAAAGAGAAATTTAGGACTGAAGAATATGGAACTGGAATAGTTAATAGTTATAGCGCCTTTAGTGATTTAATTGCTGAAGAGTATGGAGTAACCCTAGATAAATCTTTAAATATATCCATAGAAAATAATGAATACGACTATAATAATATACCTGTTTTTAGTGGTATGGGGATAATTCTAGTACTGATTTTACTGGATTTCATTTTTAATGGAGGATCCATTACATTGCTAATCTTAAAAATTCTTTTCTTTACTGGCGGTAATAGAAGAGGTGGCCGAGGTGGTCATGGAGGCTTTGGTGGTGGATCTTCAGGTGGTGGAGGCTTCGGTGGATTTGGAGGTGGTTCTTCTGGCGGTGGAGGATCCTCAGGTAGCTGGTAAAAAAATAAGAATACACATTATCTAATAACTACTCTAATTTAAAGTGTTCATAAATAATATGTATTCTATCATTGGCTGCTTTCAGGCAGCCAAAATTACTTATTTTATATAATCTTTAGTTTCTGTTTTTAATCCCTTTTTCTTTAATTTATTTTCTATAAATGTCTTAACTATAGAGTAGAACACTGCAAATAACGGAACTCCAATTATCATACCCACTATTCCTAATAATTTTCCTGCAACTAAAATAGAAAATAATACCCAAAATGCAGATATTCCTATTGTATCCCCTAATATCTTAGGTCCAATTACATTACCATCTAATTGCTGTATAAATAGAATTATTAGTAAGAACCATAAAGCCTGTATTGGAGATACAAATAAAATAATAATAAATGATGGAATAGCTCCAATAAAAGGTCCAAAGAATGGTATTACATTTGTAATTCCAACTATTACTGAAATTAAAACTGTATAAGGCATTCTAAATATAGTTAAAATGATAAATGTTAATACTGCAATTATTAAAGAATCAATTATTTTTCCTATTAAAAATCTACCAAATGTATAATTACTTTTATGAACTAATGCTATTATTGATTCAGCTTTGCTTTCTGAAAGCAAAGCATATGTTGTCTTCTTACATAATCCACATAGCTTTTCTTTGTCTATTAATAAATAAACTGATACTATTATTCCTAATACTAAGTTCCAAATACTTGATGCAGTTCTAGCTAAAAAAGCTCCTATTGCAGGGATTAAATCTGTTACAAAAGATATTACATAGTTAACAAAACTATTATAATTATCCATTAAAACTTTAGAATACTGCTCTTCAATATTTAGATTCTTAATCAAATCATTAACAAAGTTAGTAGTATTAGAAATATACATCGGTATATCATTCATTAAGCCTAAAATAGATTCTGTAACCTGTGGTAGTAAAAATTTAATTACCATACTAATTATAAAAAATGCAGAAATATATGCTAAAAATATTGATATTCCTCTTTTAGATTTTAATTTAATCTTCTTTATGTACTTATTTTCAAAAACTTTATTCTCATAAAAATCTAGTAGGAAATTAATTATATATGCTACTGTAAAACCTATTATAAAGGGTTGAAATATAATTAATATTGAATCTAACTTATCTGTAAATATTGAGACTTGAGATATTGCTAAATAAAATAATATAATGGAAATTGAAACTATAAATGAATATACAGCTATGGTTGTATATTTATTATTCCAATTAATTTTCATAATTTACCTCTCTTTACTGT
>NZ_JAWGSV010000235.1:0-4935 GCF_032552055.1 Clostridium sp.
TTATATAATTAATTAATAAAGTATTTATAGAGAAATATATTTCTAAGTAAAAAATAATAGAAGAGACTTTCATACAGCCTCTTCTATAAATATAGTAATTCTCTTATATAAAATTCTTAAACTACCTTAGTTCCATGAATTTCTTTAGCACCAGTGTACTCTAATAAGTAATCTCTATTTTCCTTATTTACACCTTTTCCTGGCATAACTATTATTCTATCATTTGCATATTCGATTAATTCTTTTAGAACATCCTTACCTGCCATAGCATCTTCTGTTCCACCTTTAGTTAATATTCTATCTACTTCTAAATCTACTAATTCATCGATAGCCTTCTTTTTATCTTCAATTTCATCAAAGGCCATATGGAAGGTAATTTTCATAGGTTTTGCTTCTTCTACTAATCTTTTAGTTAGTTCTAAATCTATTTCATTTCCTTTTAAAGCACCTATTACAACTCCATAAATTCCTAATTCTTTACACATTCTTATATCTTCAATCATAATATCAGCTTCATCTTTTGAAAATTCAAAGTTTCCGCCTCTAGGTCTTATAATAACCATTGCTGGAATCTTAAGAGTATTAATTACTTTTTTGATATTTCCATAACTAGGAGTTGTTCCTCCTTCTATAAGATTGTCGCAAAATTCAATTCTATCTGCTCCTAAAACCTCAGCTTCCGCAGCTTCACTGTAGCTACCTACACATTTCTCAAATAATTTCATAATATCCTCCTTAGTTAAATAACTATTAACCTAATATATTTACATTTATTATTATATCAATAATAAAATAATGTCACACTTTACACTCTAAAATAAAAATTCAATCTAGATGAGTTTTATTTTATATAGTACTTACTTTAACTGTACAATATAAAATAATAAATCACAAGACTGAGTTTTTTATTTATCCGATTGCTACCATTGTTAACACTCCCGCCTTCTATAAGTGGGAGATAAGCACTGCTACACGCCTGGATTAGTTCTTCTAATTATAATATTGAATTTTGTGATAAGCTCTTATATCTATCATATCTTTCCTTAGCATCTTCTTCAGTCTTAGCAAATAATTCATCTGCTATTTCTGGGAAAGCCTTAGCAAGTGATGAATATCTAACTTCGCCCATTAAGAAGTCTCTAAGACTACTACTTGGTTCTTTAGAATCTAAAGCAAAGGCATTTTTACCTTGAACCTTTAAATCTGGGTTGTATCTATATAAATGCCAATATCCTGAATCAACAGCTCTCTTTTCTTCATAAGGAGTATTTGACATTCCAAGCTTAATCCCATGACTTATACAAGTTGCATAAGCAATTATTAATGAAGGTCCATCATAAGCCTCTGCTTCTGCTATTGCTTTAAGAGTTTGATTTAAGTTAGCGCCCATACAAACTTGAGCTACATAAACATACCCATAAGTCATAGCCATAAGTCCTAAGTCCTTCTTCTTGGTTCTCTTTCCTGTAGCTGCAAATTTAGCAACAGCTGCTTCTGGAGTTGCCTTTGAAGATTGACCTCCTGTATTTGAGTAAATTTCTGTATCAAATACTAAGACATTAATATCTTCACCTGAAGCTAATACATGGTCTAATCCACCATATCCAATGTCATATGCCCATCCATCTCCTCCAAATATCCATTGAGATCTCTTAACGAAAAATTCCTTATCCTTTAAGATTTCTTTAGCTATTTCTGAGTTTTCAGACTCTAAAGCTGCAGTCAATAATCTAGCTCTTTCTCTAGTTCCTTCACCACTTTCTCTATGGTCATACCAATCCTGTAGTACTTCTTTAGATTTATCTGAAAGATTTCCTTCTTCTAAAGCTATTCTTACATTATCAGCAATTCTTTCTCTTATAGTCTTAACCCCAAAGAACATTCCAAGTCCATATTCTGCATTATCTTCAAATAATGAATTAGCCCAAGCAGGTCCATGCCCTTCACTATTTGCTTTATATGCAGTTGATGCACCTGATGCAGCCCAAATTGATGAACAACCTGTTGCATTAGCAATCATCATTCTATCACCAAATAATTGAGTTACAAGCTTAGCATATGGGGTTTCTCCACAACCTGCACAAGCTCCTGAGAATTCTAATAAAGGCTCCTCAAATTGACTTCCCTTTACTGTATTCTTACTCATAGGATTTTCCTTCGGTGATAATCCATCAATAGCATATTCCCATGCTTTAATTTGATCTGTTTGAGTTTCTATAGGCTTCATAACTAAAGCCTTACCTGGAGCTGGACATATTTGAGCACAGTTTCCACATCCAGTACAATCTAAAGTAGATATTCCAATAGTGTATTGATACTCTTTATTTCCCTTAACTCCATTAGCCTTTATAGTCTTATAGCTATCTGGAGCATTCTTTGCTTCCTTGTTAGTAGCTAAGAATGGTCTAATAACAGCATGTGGACAAACAAATGCACATTGGTTACATTGGATACATTTATCTTGTTGCCATTCTGGAACATTAACAGCAATTCCTCTCTTTTCAAATGCAGTAGTACCTGACATAAATGTTCCATCAGAAGTACCTGAATCTATAAATGTTGAAACAGGAATATTACTTCCTTCTAAACTGTTAATAGGAATGCAAATTTCTTCAACAAACTTAGGTAATACCTTCTTTTCACTCTCTTCCTTATCTACAGCATCTTTCCATGAATCCTTAGGAGTAATCTTAACTAATGAATCTAAGCCCTTATCAATAGCTTCATAATTCATATTAATAATTTTCTCACCTTTTTTACCATAGGACTCAACTACTGCATTCTTTAAATACTTAACTGCATCTTCAATAGGAATAATATTAGCTAGCTTAAAGAAAGCAGCTTGCATTATCATATTAATTCTTCCACCAAGTCCTATTTCTTGAGCAATCTTTATAGCATTTATAATATAGAAATCTATATTATTTTCTACTATATATCTCTTCATCTTAGCTGGAAGCTTTTCTTCAAGTTCTGCTTCATCCCAAATAGAGTTTAAGACAAATACACCATTTTTTCTTAATCCCTTTAGAACATCATACTTATAGACATAAGATTGATTGTGACAAGCCACAAAGTTAGGCTTTTCTATTTCATAATGTGATTTAATTAATGATTTACCAAATCTTAAATGAGATACAGTTATCCCACCAGATTTCTTTGAATCATAAGCAAAATATCCTTGAGCATACATATTAGTATGGTCACCAATTATTTTTATTGCACTCTTATTAGCGCCTACTGTACCATCTGATCCTAATCCCCAGAATTTACATTCTGTAGTTCCTTCTGGAGTTGCATCTACTTCTTCAATTGGATCTAAAGACAGATTAGTTACATCATCTTCTATACCAATAGTAAATCCATTTTTAGGTTTATCAGCTTTTAAATTCTCAAATACTGCAGCTATATGTGAAGGATATGGATCTTTTGAAGACAACCCAAATCTACCACCATAAACCTTAGGTGGATTATTCATTTCATTAACAGCTCTAACAACATCTAAGTATAAAGGCTCACCTACTGATCCAGGCTCCTTAGTTCTATCTAAAACGGCAATTTTCTTAACTGTATTTGGAATTACTTTTAATAACTTTTCAATAGAGAATGGTCTGTAAAGTCTTACCTTAACAAGGCCTACCTTTTCTCCCTTAGCTCTTAAATAATCTATAGTTTCTTCAGCAACTTCAGTTACTGCACCCATAGCAATTATTATTCTATCTGCTTCTTTATCTCCATAATAATCAAAGCAATGATATTCTCTACCTGTAAGTTCAGTAATCTTAGACATATATTCTTCAACTATATCTGGAATATCTTCATAATACTTATTTAATGATTCACTTAATTGGAAATATACATCTGGATTTTGTGAAGTACCTCTTGTAACTGGATGATCTGGATTTAAAGCACCTTTTCTAAAATTATTTAAAGCTTCATAATCAACTAATTTAGCAAGCTCATCATATTCTAGAACTTCAATCTTTTGAATTTCATGGGATATTCTAAATCCATCAAAGAAATTAATAAAAGGCATTCTTGCTTTAATAGCTGTTAAATGAGCAACAGGAGCTAAGTCCATTACTTCTTGTACTGAACCTTCTGAAAGCATTGCAAATCCTGTTTGTCTTGCTGCCATAACGTCTTGGTGATCTCCAAAAATACTTAGAGAAGATGTTGCAATAGATCTAGCTGCAACATGTATAACTGCTGGTAATCTTTCACCAACAATCTTATACATATTAGGAACCATTAGTAATAAACCTTGAGATGCTGTAAAAGTAGTGCTTAATGCCCCTGCTTGTAGAGAACCGTGAAGAGCACCTGCTGCCCCAGCCTCTGATTGCATTTCAACTAACTTTACAGGTTTACCAAATATATTTTTCTTACCCTTTGCCTCCCACTCATCCATATGTTCAGCCATTGGTGAAGATGGAGTTATTGGATAAATTGTACTAACTTCTGTAAGAGCATATGCCACATGAGCTGCAGCAGTATTTCCATCCATGGTCTTTGTTCTTCTCATTTTGTCTACATACCTCCTTTGAACTTTATTGTATATATAAGTTGCAATAATATTTTAGTTTTTACATAGATATGTTCAAATATACAAAAATCAATCTTATATTGAACACCTACATCTATAATATACCAAATAATAATAGTTCTTTAAAGATAATCACTATACTTTTAATCAATTTTCAATATTCATATTTATGCATATTATGCCTATATAAAGCCTACTTCTCTCCAAGTCGACATTCTGATTATATTATGTAAAATCATATTAATGAAAGAATGGAAAAGTGAAAGAATGCCCCTAAAAAAATCCTTACAGATTTTTTTATAAGGTAATCTTTAAAACAAAAGAGGTTTTGCATTGCAAAACCTCTTCCCTCATTTTTTCATTCTTTCATTATCTTAATTTTTCATTAT
>NZ_JAWGSV010000236.1:0-4931 GCF_032552055.1 Clostridium sp.
CATCAGTATTATCGATATTTACCGATAACTCTAAAAAGTATTTATTTCCATTTGTATAATTATAGGCAGAAGCATATGTTATAAAATTTTCATTTGAAAAAATATCTATAATTAAAGTTCCATTATTAAATCCTATTGGTTCTTCAAGAGTTTTTTCACATCCTGTTAATACTAAAGTAATAGATACTAATAATACACAAATTATTTTTCTCACTATTTTTCCTCCATAAATCCTTAATACATATAATTAATAATATCTTTAATAGTCTATTTATATTTCTATTATATGACAATAATTTATAATGAATATATCAGCATTGAATGAAATAGAATATATATAACTATCAGCTACCCTTTTTTAAACACTTAATTAAAGTATAGTTATATTTTGTATTGTTTTGTACAATAAAATTTTAGTTTTTATACTTTTTTTGTCTTTTCTAATGAAACATAGCCCTATAAATAAAAAAAGCATCTATCCTGTAAGAATAGTGCTTTTAAATCTAAGTTCTTATAAATAAATTTTATGTAATATCAGTATCTCTCACCTCTATTTCAGTTCCTTCTGGAGCCTTTATTTTTAATAAACTCTGTCCAAGTACTTTATAAACTTCTTCACCATTTTTCAATTTAAAATCCTTATGTCCTAAAGATTTAATTCTTTCATACTCCTCTTCTACATTATCAACCATAAAGGCTAAATGAACTGGCCCTGAGTTTAAGGAACTCCATTTATTAAATGCATCACCTTTTTTGGGTGTTTGAAGCTCTATCATAAAACTGCCTAGTTTAATCCATGTATTAAAATCTCTCCCATGAAAATTAGCTGTTTCACTAACTATCTCAAATCCTAGTATTCTTGTGTAGAAATCTAGTGATTCATTATATTTTTCTGTTTGAATACATACATGATGTATCATTTTTATACTCATATGTCTTTCTCCTTAATATATTTATTAATAATTATACTATCTCTTAAAAAATAAAACAAAAGGCTTATATTTATAAACTAAACCTTTTGTTTTAAATCATAGTTCTTATTTTATTTTTTCAATTACTGCAAAATAATTTTCTTCACTATCTGCAAAATTAAAAGTTTTACCTGTAGGCATATTTATTATTTCTCCTACAGTTACATTATTATTAGTTAACTTTTTATATAATTTTTCTATATCATCAGTGAAAAACAATAATGATGGAGTTCCTAAATTAATTCCTGAATTCATTTTTTCAATTAATTCTTTATTATGTAGTACAATAGTTGTTTGTGAATCCTTTTGAGGTGCTATTTCAATCCACCTCATCCCTTCACCATTATCTTCTTCTGATATAACAGTAAAACCTACTTTCTCAGTCCAAAACTTTACTGCTTCATCCTGGTTATATACATAAACCATAACTTGACCTAATATATTAATCATAAAAACACTTCCTATTTTTTATTAATAAAATTTATTATTAACAATATTATACATCATATTCAAATTTGCTGTAATGATTTATGCAACAATTATTATCAATTAATATTATGGTATAAGTCTTTTCCTATCCCTAGTGATCAATGTTGCTTCTCTTACATTTTCTAAGCCTAGAAGTTTAGCGGTTATCCTCTCTAGTCCAATTGCTAACCCTCCATGCCTTGGCATCCCATATTTAAATATTTCTAAATAACTTTCATAATTATTGGGATCTACTCCTTTATACTTCATATTTTCTAATAACCTTTTATAATCATGTATTCTTTGACCACCAGTAGTTATCTCTATTCCTTTAAATAATAAATCAAAACTATGTGTTCCTTCTTCTCCGAGAGGCATTGTATACATAGGTCTCTTTTTTCTTGGATAATTAGTTAAAAATACAAAATCACTATTTAAATTTTCCTTTACATATTTACATAAAAGTTTCTCTGTCTCTGGATCTAGATCTCCCTTTAAATCATTTTTATTATAATTTTCTTTTAATATATTAATTGCTTCTTCAAATTTAATCCTAGGTATTTTATTATGAATTGTTGGTAATTCAACTTGCAATAAATCTAAATACTCTTTACTGTTAATTTTTAATGATTCTATAATATATTTTAATAGATTTTCTTCTAAATCCATAATATCAAATTCATCTTCAATAAATCCTATTTCTAAATCCATACTTATATATTCATTAAGGTGTCTATTAGTATTGTGCTCTTCAGCCCTATAAGCATGACCTACTTCAAATACTCTTTCAAAGCCTGAAGCAACCATCATTTGTTTATAAAATTGAGGACTTTGTGCTAAATAAGCTTTTTCTTCAAAATACTTCACCTCAAAAACTTCTGTGCCACCTTCTGCTCCTTCAATAATCCCCTTGAGTAAAAAACTCAAGGGGCAAATTGTTTGCGGTACCACCCTTTTTTAATAATGTTTACTTAAATTAAGACAATACTCTCTATATAATGAGCTCTTTTATATATAAAAAAGCATCCACTCCCAATAGGAGTGAATGCATATCCACGGTACCATCCTAATTCAACAATGTATTAATAGATTATCATTTCAAGTCCCTATAACGGAGGATACCCGTCTTATCCTACTTTATATTTCAAATAAGCCTCTCCAGAATGTCCTTCAATATTGCCTTTCTCATAGGCTCTCACCAACTCTACTCGCTTTGGATACTAACAATATCTACTTTTTCCTTCAAAGAATTTACTTTTGTATATTTTATTAATAAAATAGGCTTAAACATATTAATAGAACTATTGGTAAAAATACATTAAGTTAATTAAGCTTTTTTATCTTATACCCATTCTTACCATTACGCTTTACTTCATAGAGTGTTTCATCGGCAATAGTATATAATTTATTAAAACTCTTGTTAAATTTTGTAATAACGCAACCTAAACTAAGAGATATCCTTTGATTAATACCATTATACTCTATTTCCTTATCCATTAATTTACACACTTTCTTTAGTGTTTCTTCAATATTCCCTATCTTATTTTCCTCAATATCTTTTATAAAAACAATAAATTCATCTCCCCCTAAACGAGAAACAATATCCTTATTTGAAAAAGACTCTTTTAATACTTTGCTAAAATCTGCTAATAAATCATCTCCTCTCTTATGTCCTAAGCGATCATTTATCTGTTTAAAATAGTCTATATCTATGATAATAAACGCACAATATAATGAGACATCTTTTTCCTTTAAATATTCCACAACTAATTTCTCACAAGCTTCTCTATTGTAAACTCCTGTTAATGAATCTATCTGTGTTTTTTCAAATAATCTTTGCTTATCTTCCTTCATTTTATTAAATCTCATTTTGAATATTATGTAAATCAATGTAAAAATTATAATCAAAACTATACTAATTATAGTTAAACATAAAACTAAATTAGTATAGAAAAAATCTTTTATACTAATAGAATGCTTAATATTTAAGGTATTCTTCTGAACAATATTTTCTATATCTTTATCAGATAAACTATACACAGCTTTATTAAGAATATCTCTTGCATAACTATCCATTTTATTTGATATTCCCACTGTTATTTCGCTTTCCTCTCCAGTATAAATAACTTTTATATTATTATAGTATCCCACTGCACTATAATTAGAGATAGAATAACTGTTACCATAAGTTGAGGTTACTTTGCCTTCATTAACAGCCTTTAAACATTCTTCGATATTATTATAATATTTAATTTCGTACTCATCATCAATTGAATTAATAGGACCATGACCTATTGGCAAAGCAATTATCTCTTTATCTTCATTGTTGTATTTTCCCTTATTTACTACTTTTAATACCTCATGATTTGAATATACTTTTGTTAGCATAAAATCATATTTATCTCCAATTGAATAGTCATTTACTGCCCCAATAATTATATCAACTTTACCATCTACTATCATTTCATAGGCTTCATTATAGGTTTTAGCTCTAACAAAATCAAATTTAATTCCAGTTCTTTCTGATATTAAATTCATAGCATCAATAAAAATTCCTTTTGGTTGGTTTGTACCTTCATCATAATATTGAATAGGCATTAAACCATCAACATATGCTGACCTTATTGGGTTCATATTTTTTATATAATTTACCTCATCTTTAGTCATTACTAAATTATTATTGTAATTATTCACAAAGTATTTATTATAAAGGGTTTGGTCAAAATAAGGATTATCGTCTTTAATTTTATAAATAGCTCTATTTAGCCCCTCTATGACTTCTGAATTTCCCTTGGTGGTAGCAAAGTAATGTGGTTTTTCTCCAAATTTAGCAATAACATTTTCGTTACTATCTACAGTTAAGTCTCCTCCTATAATAGCATCTACTTCTCCATCCTTCATTTTTTCTAACAGAAAAGGTCTTCCATTACCACCTGAATATGAAATGAGGTCAATATCCTTAATCTTATTTTCTTCACAGAATTCTTTAAAATCATTTGGGCCATTCACATTTTTTTCAAGATAACCCACTTTCATTCCATCTAATATAATGTATTTTGATTCATCAAAGCTATTATTGTCTAAAACTGCTAAAGTAGTATATGTCTTACCTGAATCATATTTAGGAAAGTCATAAATCTGTATAGTCGCTTCATTTTTAATCATTCCTGCTAAAATATCAATCTCACCATTTCGTAAGTCTTCTAAAAGTTCTTCTAGGTTCTTTTCTACAAATTCATATTGCCAACCTGTATATATGGATATCTCCCTTAAATATTCATAGGCATATCCTGTGTAAACTCCATCTTTTTTTTCGGTGAAACCACTTACACTTGGAAATCCGACTCTAATTATTTTATTTTCCTCAGCACTTACACTCTTTGGATAAATAATGGTACACATAATGACTATTAACATTACAATAAAAGTTTTACTTTTTCTTAGTGTTATCAATGTCTTACAGCTCATCTCTTATTCTCCCTTCCTTTATAT
>NZ_JAWGSV010000237.1:0-4927 GCF_032552055.1 Clostridium sp.
GAAGATGTAGAGAATATAAAAATAACTTCTATTAATATAATTAGTCAAAAGGAAGTAGCAGAAGAGCCTCTTTGGAAAAGTTTATCACCTATAAATGATGTTGTTCAAGGATATGTTAGCTTTGCAAATGAGGAAGGAAAGATTAATCAATCTGTGGGGAAAGCAATTAATAGTGAAGAAATTAATTGCATTATATTAGAAAGTGATAATATTAAATCATTAATTAAGTTTAAGAATTTAAATAAATCTTATTTTATAACCTACAATTATCCAGTATATTTAGATGAGAATTTTATTAGTAATTTAATAATACAGAAAGATTATACAAATAAGTTCTATGAAATGATAAAAACAATAATAATTATTATTTTAGGACAAGTCCTTGTAGTAATAACTTTAATATTAACTATTGCATCCATAATAAAAAAATCTATAATGCCTCTAAATAAATTAAATGAATCTATGAAGAATTTTAAGCTCGGAAACTATACTGAAGATATTGAAGTATCTAGTGAAGATGAAATCTCAGATTTAGCTAAGACTTATAATTTAATGAAAAATCAATTAATAAATCAAGATAAATCCTTAAGAGAATTCTTTAATAATGCCACTCATGAGCTTAAGACTCCAGTTACATCTATTTCTCTTTATTCGCAGATATTAAGAGATAATGATATTAAAGAAATGGATGAAGAATTTATAAATAGAGCTAGTAGTAGGATAGTACTAGAATGTGAAAAGATGAAAACTTTAGTAGAAAATATTTTAGAAACTTCTAGAGGAGGTATAAATAGAAATAAGGTAAAAACAATGTTTTCTTTAAAAGATTTAATAATGCAAATAGAAGAAGATTTTGAAGTAAGAATTAAAAAGAGAAATCTAAAAATAATTAATGAAATTCAAGAGCTTGAATACTTAGGTGTACTTGAAGACTTTGAGCTGGTTTTTGCTAATTTACTAGATAATAGCATTAAATACTCTTGTTCAAAGGAAATTGAAGTTAAATTATTTAAAGAAGATGGAACTATAAATCTTACTATTAAAAATAAGATAAATAAAATACCTGAAGACATAAAAAATAGATTATTAGAGCCATTTATTAAACATAATAATATAAATAATATAAGTAAAGAAATAAGTAGTTCAGGATTAGGATTATATCTATGTAGTGAAATAGCTAAGGAAAACAACTGGAAGTTATCCTATGATATAATTGAAGATATTATCACATTTAAATTAGAATTATAGTCTTAATAAAGGTAAGAGTATATTCTAAAAAGTTATTAGAAAATTTAAAGCTTCTGAAAAAATCTAAAGAGAGTTTTTCAGAAGCTTATTTTTTATAATTTGGAAAAGATTATTTCTCTAAGCATCCATTTTTCATTATCAATTTTAATTGGATTTCCTTAGGTAACCTTTATATCTTAGCAAATTGACTATTATATAAATTTGAATAAAAACCATTTTGTTTTAATAAGTCCTTATGATTACCTTTTTCTATTATCTTTCCATCCTTCATTACTAGGATTAAATCAGCTTCTTTAATAGTTGAAAGTCTATGTGCAACTATAAAGGAAGTCCTACCTTCCATTAATTTATTAAAAGCTCTTTGAATATAGATTTCTGTACGAGTATCTATACTGCTTGTGGCCTCATCTAAAATAAGCATTGGTGGCTTTGATAACATAACTCTAGCAATACATAGTAATTGCTTTTGTCCTTGAGATAAGGAACTATCTTCTGAAAGAATAGTGTCATATCCTTTTGGTAATTTCATTATAAACTTATGAGCATGGGAAAGTTTTGCAGCTTCAATTACTTCTTCTAAGGTAGCATCTTCTTTTCCGTATGATATATTATCTCTAACTGATCCAGAAAATAACCATGTATCTTGAAGGACCATTCCATAAAGTCCTCTAGTACTTTTTCTAGTTATTTCTTCTATATTAATACTATCTATTTTAATTTCACCTGAATCTATATTATAAAATCTCATAAGTAAATTTATTAAAGTTGTTTTTCCGCAGCCAGTAGGACCTACTATTGCTATTCTTTCACCTGGGTTTACCTTTAAATTAAAATCTTCAATAAAAGGCTTATTTTCATCATAAGAAAAGTATAGATTATTTATATCAACATTACCTTCGGCAGTTTCCAAATCAATAGCATTAGCTTTATCAGGAACTTCAGGTTTTTCATCTAAAATTTTAAAGACTCTACTAGCAGAGGTAAAGGCTGCTTGTAATTCAGTAATAACCCCTGAAATTTCATTAAAAGGCTTAGTATATTGGTTAGCATAACTTAAAAAGGCTGAAAGGTTACCTATAGAAAGGTTACCATTAATAGCAGTTATTGCACCAACTATACCAACTGCTGCATATACAATTCCATTTACAAATCTAGTAAGAGGATTTGTAACTGCTGAGTAAAATTGAGCTTTTTGACCATATGTATAAAGCTTCTTATTTATTTCCTCAAAATTTTCTTCAGCTCTATCTTCATAAGAAAAAGCCTTTACAACTTTTTGATTACCTATCATTTCTTCTACATAACCAGTTAATTCTCCACGAACCTCAGATTGCTTTCTAAACATAGAATTACAAGCTTTAGCTATAGTGGAAGCAGTAAATAATGAAAGTGGAGTTATTATAACTACTAGTATGGCTATTTTATAATTTATAGTTAACATAAAAATTAATGTTCCAACTATAGTTATTATTCCTGTGAAAAGCTGAGAAAAGCCTTGTAATAATCCATCTGAAATAATTTCTATATCATTAATGACTCCGTTTATAATATATCCATGAGAATTACTATCTATATATTTAAGTGGCAATTCATTTAGTTTGTTAAATACATCTCTTCTTAAATCTTTAATAGTCTTATAACTTACTATATTATTGAATCTAGTCATAATAAGTTGAAAAATTGAAGAGAAAATTATGGTTAATAAAAGTAAAATTAATATATTAATAAGTTTATTAAAGTTAACATTATTAGGTCCTATAATAAAATCTACACCTCTTCCTATAATTATAGGTGTTAATAAAGTTAAAGTTATATTAATGATTGCTGTAATAAAGGATAAAACTATATATTTACTATAAGGCTTAGTATATTTTAAAATTCTTTTAAGTATTGCAGTATTCAAAATGTCACCTCCTAATTATTTAATTGAGAAGAATATATTTCACTATAAACTTCGCAATTTTCAAGAAGATAATCATGAGTTCCAATTCCAGCTATTTCACCATTATCTAAGACTATTATTTTATCTGAATTCATTATACTACTTGCCCTTTGTGATACTATAAGTACTGTCATATCTTTAGTATTCTCTTTTAAATTTTTTCTTAATGCTGCATCTGTTGCAAAGTCTAAAGCACTAGAACTATCGTCTAAAATAAGTATTTCAGGATTTCTTACTAAAGCTCTTGCAATAGTAAGTCTTTGTTTTTGACCACCAGAAAAGTTTTTACCACCTTGCATAACTTTAGCATTATATTTATCATGTAAGGAGTTAATAAATGAAGAAGACTGAGATATATTTAATGCATCTTCTATTTCATTAATAGTTGCATCTTCATTTCCCCATTTTAAATTATCTAAAATACTTCCTTTAAATAAAACTGCTTTTTGAGGAACTATACCAATAAGTTTTCTTAGACTATTTAGATTATAATCTTTAACATTAATACCTTTAACTAATATCTCACCTTTTGATACATCATAAAATCTAGGTATTAGGTTTATTAATGTTGATTTACCAGAACCAGTTCCCCCAATTATGCCTATAGTTTCATTTTTATTAATTTTAAAATTAATATCTTTTAAGGAGTATTCATTTGATTCTTCATAAGAAAATGAAACATTATTAAATTCAATTAGGAAATCATTATTTTTCACTTTATTAGGTAAAGTTTGTTTATTATCCATAATAGAAGTATTAATATTTAATATTTCTAAAACTCTATTAGCAGATGTTGCGCCCTTAGTTAAAATTACAATAAGTTGAGAAAAAACTATTAATGATAATAAGATCTGAGTTATATAATTAATAAAGGCAATAACCTCACCTTGAGTTAATGAACCGATATTTACATTAATTCCACCAAACCATAAGATAGCTATTATTGCTAAATTCATAATCATATAAGTAATAGGATTAAGTATAGCAGATATTTTACCTACATTAATAGAGGTATTAGCTAAGTCAGTAGCTGATTTTTCAAATCTTGATTTCTCTGATTCTTCTTTTGAAAAAGCTTTAATCACTCTAGCTCCTTCAAGATTTTCTCTTGTTATTAAAGATAAATTATCTAATTTTTCTTGTATCACCTTATATAAAGGAAGAGATTTACTCATTACTAAGTAAATAACTAAAGCAATAAGTGGAGTAGCTATTAAAAATATTATAGATAGTTTTAAATCTATTAATAATGCCATAATAATTGAACCAATAATTATAAAGGGACTTCTTGTACCAAGCCTTATTAACATGGCTATACCAGTTTGGATTTGATTAATATCATTTACCAGCCTTGTAATAAGAGTTGGAGTACCTATTTTATCTATTTCACTATAAGAGAGTCCATTTATATGTTTATATAATTTGCTTCTAATAGAAGTTCCAGCTCCCTGAGAAGCAATAGAAGCATAGTATTGGCAAACAAGGGCAAATAATAGTCCTATAGCACCTAAAAGTATAAGTACACCACCCATTTTAAATACATAATTAATATCTTTATTATAGACACCAATATCAATAATTTTTGCCATTACTATAGGAATAAATAACTCTAATATAGCTTCAATTAATTTAAATATTGGGCCGAGTATTGATTCTTTTTTGTAATCTTTCATAAAATAAATAAGTTTTAACAAATAATATCAGTCCTTTTCTTAAAATACATATGTAATTTTGTGA
>NZ_JAWGSV010000238.1:0-4926 GCF_032552055.1 Clostridium sp.
GCATAGTAGGATTATTAATAATGTATATTTTAGTAAAATTGTTTAAAGATAAACATAAAATATATAAATTGTTGAACATTCTTGCTACAACAGGAACAACCATTATGGTATTTTTATTATCTATTCTTGTATTGGCTAATATATAATTTAACATTTTCAAAGTAGATAAAAATAGAATAATTTCAAATAAGGATAGACTACAAAATTAAAGCATGAGTTTAGTTGAATTTTTATAAATAGTTTTGAATATTGTAGTTTAAAATAAAAGTGGACAAAGTTAGTTTTGTCCACTTTTTTATATGTTCTGTTATCAACCTTTATTTAAAACAGAGCCTAAATTTTAAGAAAGGAGGTACAAAATGAATGAAGTAACAGGGTTATTTAATACCTTTGTATTTCCAGTAGCCATGTGTATTTTACTTATTTGGTTTTTGTATAAAAAGATATGGCCAAGAGTTGAAATGACATTGGATAGAGTTACTAAAACTAATGAGGAACTAAGTATAAGTAATAGAATATTAACAGAGAACTTAGTAAGGAAAGTAGATCATATGGATTCAAAAATGAATTCTATGGATTATAAATTAGACAGAGCTTTAAAAGAAAAAGGAGAGATTTAGAATGGAAAATTTATTAACTTTTATACCAGAAAACTTATTAATACTTATTGCTGCAATATATGTCTTTGGCATATTCCTAAAGAAGTTAGAAAGTGTTAAGGATAATTACATTACTTTGATATTAATGTTATTAGCTATAACATTTGCAGTATTGTTAAATATTTTTAATAGTCAGTACAAGGTTTTGTATGAAGCTATAATAAATGCAATTCTACAAGGTATATTGTGTTGGGGAGTTGCAGTAGGGATTAATCAAACAGGAAAACAAATAAGTAGAGCAAAGAAGGAGCAGGAGTAATATCTTGCTTCTTTTAATTTAGAAAGGTGGAATAATAAATGTTAAAACGAATGTTAATTGATTCAAATAAATATGGAGTTAAGTGTCCATACTCAATGACACCAAAAGGAATATGTATTCATAATACAGCAAATGATGCAAGTGCATTAGCTGAAAGAAATAATGTTAATAGGTGGGATAATGATGCAGAAGTATCATTTCATATAGCTATAGATGATATAGAAGCAATTCAATTAATACCATTCAATAGAAATTCTTGGCATGCAGGAGATGGAGGGAATGGACCTGGTAACAGAGATTATATAGCTATAGAAATTTGCTACAGTAAGTCAGGTGGAAATAGATTTATAAAGGCAGAGCAAAGAGCTGCTAAAGAAGTAGCAGCATTGTTAAAAGAATATGGATGGTCCATTAATAACGTAAAGAAACATCAAGATTTTAGCAATAAGTATTGCCCTCATAGAACTTTAGATATGGGGTGGCAAAGATTTTTAAACATGATCCAAGCAGAATTAAATTTATTAAATAATCAAAATGTTAATATTAAGGAGGAATATAAAATGAAGTATGCAGTATGTTATTGTAATGAGGTAGATGAAAGAGAAGCTAAAAATTTGAGGGATTTTTTAGGGACAGATGCACAATGTTTTGATGCAAGAATAAAAATGACAAACTGGAAGGGAATTGCACCCAATATTATAGCAGTAGGTGGGGATGCTAAGCCAGTAGGATTTAGTGGCCATACAACACATAGAATTAAAGGTGATGATAGATATGATACAAGACAAAAGGTATTGGATATTTGCGAAGGTAGAAAGAAATTAGATAATTATAAAATAAGGCTCTGTTTTAATTAAGTGTTGATTATTGATTAAAATTTTCAAGTAAGGGTATAATATTAATATGAAGAGTTGTGGAGGTTTAATTATGGCAAATGTATTATCTATATTATCAGAAATTGAAAATTTATCTTTATATCAACAAACACAAATTTTAGCCCTTTTAGAAGAACGTCTTATTTCAGGTTCTCAAATTACTCAAGTTACTAAAGATGTTAAAGAAACGAGATTTTCTAAGGGGAAAGTGTGCCCTTATTGTAAAGGGGAAAATATATTAAGAAATGGTAAATATAATAATAAGCAAAGATATATTTGCAAAAATTGTAGAAAGACATTTACTGATTTCACTAACTCTGCAACATATAACAGCAAAAAAACTTTGGATAAATGGATTAAATATGCTAAATGCATGTTAAATGGTTATTCAATAAGGAAATGTGCTGAAATAGTTGAAATAAATATAGCAACAAGTTTCTTTTGGAGACATAAACTTCTTAACAGTATAAGTGAATTTCTTGGTGTAGGTTCTGTTGATGGCGTAGTTGAGGCAGATGAAGTTTTCTTTGCTTATTCATACAAAGGAACTAAAACTGTAAATATGCCGAGACCTTCTCGTAAAAGAGGTAAACAAGTTAAGAAAAGAGGTATCTCTAAAGAACAAGTATGTGTTGGGACAGCTCTTGATAGGCAAGGAAACTTAATTATAGAGTTATTATGCACAGGAAGAATGACTTCTGATGAATTGAAAAAACTTTATGCTAATCGTATAGGAGAAGACTCTATTCTTTGTACTGATAGCCATAAGAGTTATATACAATTTGCAGAAGATATGGAATTAGAACATAAGAGAATTAAAAGAGGTAAACATAAAGAAGATATATATCATATTCAACATATAAATAGCCTTCATTCGAATTTAAAAAGATGGATGAGTAGGTTTAATGGTGTTGCAACAAAATATCTTAGTAATTATATGAAGTGGCATAAATGGATAAATACATTTAGTTCAGAAAAAGAATCTATTAGAGTCAAAAACTTTATTGTTCATAGTAGTATATCTTATAATTATACTAAAATAAAGGAATTTAAAAATATTCACCCAATATTCATGTAATTTTAAGTCAAATATAATGTATAATAAAAATATAAATTATTCCACAATAGTATTAAATTATTCATTATAAAAAAGGGGGCTGTATTTTGCAAAATAATAAATTACTACCAATATCAATAATTATAGTTGCATTGTGTATATTATTAAGTTCAGCTTGGTTGGGATATTCAATACAAAAATCAACAAATATGCAAATACAAAAGACTACTATAGATAGTAATGTCATGAATGTATCTCAAGTTGCTAACTATCTTGGAATGACAGAGGAAGAAGTTCAAGGAATAATGGAAACAGAAAAGAAGAAATTAGAATCAAGTGGAAGTTATACAGGTATGATGTTTCCTCACTTCATAGTAAATGGCAAACTATATTTTTATAAGGAAGAAATAGATGAGTGGCTAAAAGAGGTTTCAATTCAACGCAAAGAATATGATACAACAAAAGGTTTTGTATTTTAACTTTAAATATAATAATTCATACTTTTTATCTATTACGAACTAAAGACCAGTGATTTAGAAATCACTGGTCTTTTAAATTCAATATAATATCAACATTATTTTAAAACAGAGCCTAAAATAAAATAGTTAAAATAAAAGTTTAAGTAATAGAGAAGCTAATTATACATAAAAAAGAGGTGATGATAATGACTAAAAAAGAAATTTTTTTAGAAAACTATATTGACTATATTTTAGATACTGTGTACGAGTATGATTTAGAGTATACAGAAGATGAATTGTATAACATGAGTTTAAGTAATCTTAAAGATGTACTTGAAGAATGTAATAGCATTAATGGTAAAGAAGATGAAGATGATGATGGAGGCTTGTTTCCCAATGGTAGGGATTATGATGCAGAAGATGAAGATGGAATTTAAGGTAATATACTAACATAAATAACTAATAATAAAATTCACTTTACAAAAGAACGTTTGTTCGCTATAATTTCATTAAGAATTACCAATATAGGGGTGGTATTATGAAAGTTGTAGCTAAACCAATTCAAATGATAGCCTGGTTCAATGAAGATGGCTCAATTAATCCAATTAAATTTAAAATTGAAGAAGATGGATCTAAAGTCATTAAGGTTAATAAGATACTAAAAAGTGAGAAGGAAAAGCTTGCAGGGAATATAATGGAGAAGTTTACTTGTACATCTACAATAAATGGGATAGAGAAAATCTTTGAAGTCAAATATGATTCTAAAAGTTACAAATGGATATTGTTTAAAATTTAAGCACCTTAGTTAAGAGTGCTTTTTATTTACCTAAAATTGTCACAGTGAAATAATTGTAAGTAATATTGACCTCAGAATAAGATTATATAATAATGTTTATAAAAAATTACCCCAAATATGTTTTTTAGTTAGAACCAATAGTTAATCTTTTTCTAAAATAGGAGGGTTAAAATGAGAAAAACAAGTGAAGCACAAAGGAATGCAGATAAAAGATGGAGAGAAAAGAATAGAGAATATGCAAATTATTTAAGGAATAGGGCTAGTGCAAGGTGCTTTATAAGAAATAAAGCAACATTAGAAGATTTAAAGGAGTTAGAAAAACTTATTAAAGAGAAAAGTAAAGAGATGCAGAGGGGAGGTAATGTACATTTATCCAATATAATTAGTAATCAATAAACTATATTGATTTAAATTATGTATTTAATATAATAAGCCATATCTAGTAAGAAAATTTACGTTGCCTAGAGTCATCCATAATAAAGAAAACACTTACTAGATAAGCATTGTTAACTATTAATACAAAATAATATTATAACTCATTTTTCAATATTTGTGTTCACCTAAGAAATGTTCTTAGGTGTTATTTTTATAAAATTGTCACAGTGAAAAAATGGTAGTTGATATTGAGTAGTTTTATAACAAAATTTATAATATATGTATAAATACTTATTAGTTTTAAGAATATAAGTTCCCAATGCACAAAACCACATTAAACAAATGCTAATAGGTATTTACTGCTTAAACCCTAAACAATTATTGTGAATAGCATCTAGTAAATACTAGGTGCTATTTCCCTATATAAAAAGCTGTTCTAATACAGCT
>NZ_JAWGSV010000239.1:0-4918 GCF_032552055.1 Clostridium sp.
AGATAAGATAAGAGATATTTTAAATAAGAGTGATTATCAATTTTTAAAAAATATTGGAGTTGTATTATCTGAAGTAAGCACGGGGAAAATTAGAGCTATGGTTCAGAAAGATGAGAGTCAAGCGAATGTTAATTTAGGAATAGGTCAATTAGGATATGAGCCAGGATCTATCTTTAAGGTTATTACTGAGGCTATAGCTTTAGATAAAGGGCTTATAAGTCCAACAGATACCTTTTCTTGCACAGGAGAAATATGTATGAAAGATGGAAAGCCATATGGCCATGGAACCATTTCGGTGGAAGATGCCCTTAAAGTATCTTGTAATGATGTTTTTGCTAAAGTGGGTAATAAGATAGGGTATAGTGATATGATGGATTATTTAAAAAATATGGGGCTATTTGAGCCTGTATTAAATCTAAAGGGTGATAATAGAAATGAAGCTTCAGGTGTTAAACCTACTTTAGAAAATAGTATGAATAATATAGCAATTGGGCAAACGATAATGGTTACTCCGATTCAAATGGCGGGACTATATAATACCGTAATTAATAATGGAATTTATAATAAACCAACAATAGTTGAGGCTATTGTTGACGATAATAATAATGTTATAGAAGAATTTAATAGTAATGGGAATAGAATATTAAGTGAAACGGCAGCAAAGTTAACTAAGGAAACTATGTCTAAGGTAATATGGGAAGGATCTGGCTTTGAAGCAAAGGTTGAAGGTGTAAATATAGGGGGAAAGACAGGAACATCAACAGGAAGTGGAGCAACTAATCATGGATGGTTTGCTGGATATTTCGAAATGAATGGTAAGTCTTACTCATTGGTAGTTATAGCACCTAATATAGGTGAAAAGCATCCAGATGGAAGAGAACTTGGAGGCGGAAATACAGGGGCACCAATATTTAGAGATATAGTAACAGAACTTAATAAAATGCAAAATTAATAAAAAAGAATGAAAAATTGATAAAAAAACTCCTTTAGAAGTTTTACAAGTAATTAATTTTAGTAATGACCTAGGAATTGCATAAATAATTCTTCATTTTTAATTTTTAATTTGGCTGTTTGAGCACATCCCCTTGAAAATATATTATTAAAATTCATTTATGAGTTTTTTTCTTACTCCTACTTCTTAACTTTTAGTTCTTACTTTTTACCTCTTCGAAAGCACTAGTGGTTTCATATAATAAGAAATTTAAAATCTAAAGCAATATTTTTGAATTTCATCATATTATATAATAAGCACTACTAGGAGGAAGTTCTGTGTTTTTTTTAGCTAATATTTTAGAATTGCTTTGTAATTCAGTATTTTTAACTGGGTATATTACGGGCAACAATACATTTCCCAAGCCCCTTGATGAAGAAGAAGAGGAGCGCTATTTAAGACTATTTAAAGAAGGTGACAAAGAAGCTAAAAGCATATTAATTGAAAGAAATTTAAGATTAGTTGCCCATATTGTAAAAAAATATAATTTCCCAAACAAAGATATAGATGAATTAATATCTATAGGCACAGTTGGGCTAATTAAAGCTATAGATTCTTTTGATTCCGGAAAAGGAACAAGACTTGCAACATATGCTTCAAGGTGTATTGAAAATGAAATTCTCATGCTTTTTAGAAATAATAAAAAGCAAAAAAATGAAGTTTACCTTCAAGATCCAATAGGAGTTGATAAAGAAGGAAATGAGATTTGTTTAATAGATGTATTAAGTAGTGAGAGAGATTCTGTACTTGAAAAGGTTGAAAGTAACTTACAAATAAGACAGCTTTATAAAAAAATTGGTGCCTCTCTTACTGAAAGAGAAGGGGCTATATTAAAAATGAGGTATGGACTTATAGATGGATTGTGTCGTACTCAAAGAGAAATAGCAGTACTTTTAGGAATATCAAGGTCATATGTTTCTAGAATTGAAAAAAAAGCTTTGAAAAAGCTTAAAAAGGAATTGTCAAATAAATAGAAAACTACGAAAGATGATAATAATTTAAATAATATGATGGATTAAGAAGGAAACTAGGTTAATTTATCGAATTAATTAATTGATAGAGAATTGGCCTAGGGGGTAAAATGGGATGTATGTGTTAAATGAATTATTAAAAGAAACTATAGATAGAGGCGCTTCAGACTTACATTTAACTGTTGGATTACCTCCAACTATAAGATTAAATGGCAAATTAATTAAGCTTGGTGAAGATAGATTAACTCCAAATAAATTAACTGAGTATGCAAAGGAAATATTAGAAGATAGCTTTGAGGAGTATAACAAAATAGGAGAAATTGATACATCATATTCTATACCTGGAACTGGTAGATTTAGAGTAAATGTATTTAAACAAAGAAATAGCGATGCAATAGCTATAAGAGTAATTGCATTAAAGATACCAACTTTAGATGAATTAAAGCACCCTAAAGTAATAAAAGATATAGTTCAAAAGCAAAGAGGACTAGTTTTAGTTACAGGACCTACAGGAAGTGGTAAAAGTACAACTTTAGCTGCAATGATAAATGAAATTAATAACACTAGAGAAGCTCATATTATTACATTAGAAGATCCTATAGAATATTTGCATAAGCATAATAAATGTATTATTAACCAAAGGGAAATTGGAAAAGATAGCTCAAGTTATCAAAATGCTTTAAAGGCAATATTAAGAGAAGATCCAGATGTTATACTTGTAGGGGAGATGAGAGATTTAGAAACTATTTCAATTGCAATTACAGCAGCTGAAACAGGTCATTTGGTATTCTCCACACTACATACGATAGGTGCTGCCAAAACCATAGATAGAATAATAGATGTATTTCCACCTCATCAACAACAACAAATTAGAGTACAGCTAGCAGCTGTTCTTCAAGGGGTTATATCTCAACAGTTAGTACCAATTGCTTATAAAGCAGGTAGAGTTGCAGCTCTTGAAGTTATGACTACAACTCCAGGAATACAGAATTTAGTTAGAGAAGGTAAAACCCATCAAATTGAATCTGCAATTCAAACAGGTGGGAAGCATGGAATGAAGACTATGGATATGGCTTTAGCAGAATTATATAAAAAAGGTATTATTGATGAAGAAACTGCTTTAACATATTCAGTAGATAAGGAAACTATTAAAAGAATAATGATTTTATAAAAAACAGAGATTTCTCTGTTTTTTATAAAATTAAAATAGTTAAAAGGAAATTTTTAATTTACGTTGAATATACTTATATGACATAATTGTTATTATGTTAAAAAAAATCTATAAGATTTTATTAAAATGAAGATTATGCCTAGGAAAAGGTTGAGTTATTTTAATTTAAATGATAAAATTATAATTGAATTTTATTAAACTTAATAAAAGAAATTTAGGAATTATTATCTAATTTGTATTTATTAGTTTTTTTATTGAAGTAATAATAAAATTGTTTTTATAATTTTAAGTGATAAAAATCTACACATATTCTCTTTATATTACAAAAACATTGTTTTAAAATCTAAAACTATTGTTAATTAGAGATAGTATGTTGTAAAATTAAATTATAACAGTATTAAAGAATTATGTTATTGAGAGAAACAAAGTAGAAAATTACTAGTAGATATTTTCTAAAGGAGGAGTTATTTTGTTAGATTTCGAAGTAGATATGCAAGAGTTAACCAATATTAAAGTTGTTGGTTGTGGAGGCGGCGGTGGAAATGCCGTAAATAGAATGATTGCAGAAGGGTTAAAGAATGTAGAATTTATAGCTGTTAATACAGATAAACAAGCTTTAATGTTATCACATGCTAATGTAAAAATTCAAATTGGAGAAAAATTAACAAAGGGTCTAGGAGCTGGTGCTAACCCTGAAATAGGAAAAAAAGCAGCAGAAGAAAGCAGAGAAGAAATAGAAGAAGCTATAAAAGGTGCAAATATGGTATTTATTACTGCTGGTATGGGTGGCGGAACTGGTACTGGTGCAGCACCTATAGTTGCAGAAATTGCTAAGACTATGAACATATTAACTGTTGGAGTAGTGACAAAACCATTCCCGTTTGAAGGTAAAAGAAGAATGAGACATGCGGAAATGGGTATTGAGAATCTAATGAAAGCAGTAGATACATTAGTTATAATTCCTAATGAAAGACTATTAAGTATGGCTGATAAGAAAACAACTCTTTTAGATTCATTTAAATTAGCCGATGATGTTTTAAGACAAGGGGTACAAGCTATTTCTGACCTTATTACTATACCGGGTGTTGTTAATGCCGACTTTGCTGACATAGAAACTGTTATGTTAAATAAAGGTCTAGCTCATATGGGAGTTGGACATGGTACTGGAGATAATAAAGCTCATGATGCAGTTAAGCAAGCTATATCATCACCACTTTTAGAAACAGGTGTAGATGGAGCAACAGGAGTTATTATTAACTTTACAGGTGGAGTAGATTTAGGAGCTATCGAAGTATACGAAGCAGCAGATATAGTTAGAGAATCAGTAGATCCTGATGCTAATATTATATTCGGTGCTGTTATAGATGAAACATTAACTGATGAAATAAGAATTACTGTAATAGCTACGGGTTTTGAAGGTGATAATGAAAAACTTATAAATCGTGAACCTGTATTTGAAAAAAAAGTAGTAAAAGAGGCTAGGGAAGAAGTTATAGAAAGTCCTAGGGAGAATACTAAAAAAGTTGATCCACTTTTAGACTTTGAAACTGATAGTGTAAATATTCCAAGTTTCTTAAGATCAAGAAAATAAAAATTAGTTAAAGATCAAGAATTCATTTCTTGGTCTTTTTTTATTATTAATTATAATGAATCGGAATTTAGAGATTATTTATTTAATTTACTAATAGTGAATAATTTATAAATTCTTTTATTTAGTATTCAAGTAGACATATATAATTTGCGATGAAGTAGAGTAAAGTAAGTAAAGAAGCAAATTTATATAGG
>NZ_JAWGSV010000240.1:0-4856 GCF_032552055.1 Clostridium sp.
TATCTATATATGACTTAATATCGTCTTTATCAATCCCTCTATTAAAACATTGAGCCATATAATAATATAGATTCATATTAACTTCTTCCTTAAACCCTTCCATAGACTGGCTCAAATTAAGATCAACAATTGCACCTTTTCTTCTATCTATCTTTATATATCCCTCATCCTTTAGAATAGAATAAGCTTTATTAACAGTATGCATATTAACGCCTATATCCTCTGCTAAGGACCTAACTGAAGGTAATTCTTCATTTTTATCAATTTCACCTTTTGCTATACCTTCTATAACTTGATTTTTAATTTGTATATATATAGGTATTTCAGAATCAAAATTAATTCTTAAAATCACCTTATCACCTCTTTCTAAGACTATTAATTTCTTAAAACTTTATTCACAATAGATTTAATAAAATTTCCACATTAACTACATTATATAATAGAAACGTGAAGTATAAAATAATACTTTGCTCCTTTTCACTCAGACTTATATTTTATATAGAATCTGTATTTATAATGCCTGATAAATTCAAATTAATATAAAAATAAATTTATTTCTAATAATAGAAATGGGGCTGTCTCTGAAACAGCCCAATTAAAAACTTAAAATTAATTATTTTTAAAAACTCAATTAGAAGTTTTTCATTAATTTCTCATTTAATTTATCATTATTCACTTTACGTTGTACAACAACATCTATTTTTTAGTTTAGATTTTCAAATTGTTTAACCGATACCTTTGAAAGAATCAAAATAATTATAGCTAATATTATTATTTCAAATATTAAAGCTGAAACTAATAGTAAATTATTATTCGAAATTATATTAAAATACTTTGCAAGTATAGGAATAGCTACTATTCCTGCTGATATTAGCATTTGTATCATAACACTTGCACTTTGTTTTACAACTGCTGTTTCAGATATCCAATGCATATTAGGGAAAAATAAATTAACTACAATTCCTAGTATAGCTACAATTATTGCAAATAATATAGAAATTACAAATAGCCATAAAGCTTGTGTAATACTGAAGTTTAATGAGAAGAAAAATATTATATTACTAATTATTAAAGCAGGAACAACTAATATTAAATTTAATAATATCTTAGCTTTAAATATTTCTAATGGATTAAGTGGACTACTTTTTAATATCCATAAGTTTTTACCTTCCATAGAAATAGATGAATTAGTAGTACAAGAAAGTGATAAAATACCACAAGTAACCGCTATAATCATTAATGGCATTAATTCTCCTACTGATTTCAGCTCAAAAATCATATATATTATATCTTCTCCCATAAACATAGTTGCTACTGCCATAATTAGTAAAAGTACTGGCCCTATTATAGTGTTTAATACATAAATAGGAGATGCAAAATATCTTTTTGCTTCTTTTATTAATAGTGCTTTCGTTATACTTGATGACTTCATAGAAGTAATTTTATAATTATTCTTCTTATAACTTTCTTGAAGTTTTGAGCTTATTTTCTTATATGCCTTATTAAATACAATTATAAAAAACCTGAAAAATCCTATAGAAATTATAAGAAAAATACCTAAGTCTATAATGCTTCCCTCTGCTAATGCTCTTGTTAACATCACTGCTGGGGGGTAAATTTTAAATATAGCATCATTTATTGATGAACTATTTAACAATATTTTTTGTAAAAACTCTCCACTGCTATAAGAGCCTGCAACTATTAATACTACTATTAATAAAGTACCAACTGTAATTACTAAGTTTTTATATTTAAATTTATTTGAAACATAACTAATTCCAAAAGAAATAATTGATGATATTAATAAAGGTATTAGAGGTAAAGTTAAAAATATCAATATTAAATATACAAAAAACAATATTGATGGCTTTGCATAAACAAAATATACTGTAGCTGGTATAACAAAAGTAAATATACTAACTAAGTAATTTATTAATACAAGCTGAAATACTTTAACTATTAAAATATAGCTTCTTTTTATAGGTAAACTCATCAATAAATCATAATCTTTAAAAGAAAATAATACACCTTGCGCTTTATAAATAGATGTAAAAAATATTGTTACTGTAGTTAAAATAATGCTTAATGTTAGTAACATATCTAAAAATCCTATTGTTTTTAACCCATCAGCTAAAAACTTTGAATAAATCACTGATGTAAAAACTATCATAACAGCAGCAAATGTCAGCATTAAAGCTAAAAATATAGACTTATTTCTTTCTTTTTTAGATTTAGAGCTTGTTATTTTATTTATTCCCATACTGTTTATTAATGATATTTTTGTAAGGCTCCATAAATTATTCATTATCTATCAACTCCATAAATATATCTTCTAAGGAACTATTTCCTTTAACTTCTTCCATAGTACCCTTTGAAACTATTTTTCCATCCTTAATAATAGCAACCTTATCACATAACTTTTCAGCAACTTCTAAAACGTGAGTTGAGAAAAATATAGCTGCTCCTTCATTGCATATATTTTTCATTTCTTGCTTTAATAAATGAGAGGCTTTAGGATCTAATCCAACAAAAGGCTCATCTAATATTAATAACTTCGGCTTATGAAGTAAAGCTGAAATAATAGCTAATTTTTGCTTCATACCATGAGAATAAGATGAAATTAAATCTCCTAGTGCACTTGTTATTTCAAATATTTCAGCATACTTTTTTATTTCTCTTTCCCTATCTTCTTTAGAAACCTTATAAATATCTGCAATAAAATTTAAATATTGAATACCTTTTAAAGATTCATATATATCTGGATTATCAGGAATATAAGCAATTTTTTCTTTACAAGCAATAGGATTATTCTTTATAGATATTCCGTCTATTAAAATATCTCCTTCAGTAAAATCTAAAATACCAACTATAGCTTTTATAGTAGTTGTCTTACCGGCACCATTATGTCCAATGAAGGCAAATATTTCTCCTGGATTCACCTCTAAAGATACATTGTCCACTGCTTTTTTTCCGTTTTTATATGCCTTAGAATAATTTATTATATTTAACATCTTGTTACCCCCTCTATTCTATCTGTTATATATATTGTATAACAGATAGAATAGGAATGCAATAATTTTTCGAATTTTCTCTTTACAGCTTATTCATATATGATAAAATTAAATAAGTCGGTATTCTTTGAAACCGAACTTTGCAAAAATTATTTTTTTGCCGAATTATATCCTGTAAGGAATAAGAACGGAGGAGTCAAAATGTTAAACACTCGAGGGGTGGGAAAATCCCATGAAAATGTTAGAAAGATGGTAGTTACAGCTATGCTATCAGGAATTTGTTTATTCTTAGGCTTAACTGGACTTGGTTTTGTACCTTTACCACTTTTCAAACTAACAATCTTACATTTACCAGTTATAATTGGAGCCATAGTTGAAGGTCCTGTTGTAGGGGCATCTATTGGATTTATCTTTGGATTATTTTCAATATATCAAAATATCACAGCTCCAACACCAATGTCACCATTCTTTTATAATCCATTAGTATCTATATTACCTAGAGTACTAATTGGGATAATTGCTTATTATATTTATAAGCTAATAAAATCAAAAATAAAGAATGCAAAAGTATCTATAAGCATTGCAGCAATATGTGGATCTCTAGTTAATACTATTGGAGTTCTTGGCACTATTTACTTAATTTACTTTAAAGACTATGCAGCAATACTTATGGACAAAGGGACTATAACTGATAATTCTTTAAGTGCAGTTACTACTGCTCTACTTACAGTAATAGGTACAAATGGTGTTGCTGAAGCAATATTATCTGCTGTAATTGTTACACCTATAGTAATTGCAATATTCAAAATGCAAAAGAAAAGAATTTAGACATAAAACATAAAATTAAATTAAATTGAATTTACAAGCTCTATGAGGAAAACTTGTTTTATACAAGCTATTCTACATAGGGCTTTTATTAATGAAAAAATGAAAAAATTAAAGAATGAGAAAATTTTTATAAAAATCTTTACAGATTTTTATTAGAGCATCTATAAATAAAGGAGATTTTGCAAAGCAAAATCTCCTTCCTTAATTATTTCATTTCTTCATTTCTTCATTTTTTCATTTTAAAATGCTTCACATTTTAAAACAATAATAAAGATAGACAACTAATCCAACAATCCCCTTATTTGCATTAAATTTAATAGTTTATAAAGACATTTATTACATAACATAATAGCACAAAGTTAAATAAAACTTTGTAACTCAAATTAAGGAGGCGCTTATTATGGCAAGCAGCACAAAATTAGTCCCAGAAGCAAAGAAAGGATTAGCTAAATTCAAAAATGAAGTAGCTGGTGAAATGGGAGTACCTTTCTCAGATTATAATGGTGACCTTTCCTCAAAGCAATGCGGTAGCGTTGGCGGCGAAATGGTTAAGAGAATGGTAGAACAATACGAATCAAAAATAAAATAAATTAATACTATCTAATAATAAAAAAAGCTATGTGTAGGTTATACCTATACATAGCTTTTCCTTTTAAATTAGTTTAAAATCTTAGCTTACAGATTTTCGATAGCAGCTTTTACTGCTTCTACATCTTCATCTGTTCCTTGTCCATTGATTTTACGAAGACAAGTAAGTCCATATTCTTTTTCAATTTTATCAGCTGCAAAACAATATGATTCAGCATGTCTTTCCATACTTCCATTAACAACAAAACCACGAACTAGATCTTTGTGTTCATCTAAAAATGCCCTTGTAATTTGTGTAATTTGACCAAACCCTTCATTACGTGTAATAAGAACACACTCTTCATTTAATGGCTCACTAACGCTTTGTGATGGTCTTCCTAATTTTTCAGCAAATGCTTTTCCAGCACCAAATCTACTATCATATACTAC
>NZ_JAWGSV010000241.1:0-4831 GCF_032552055.1 Clostridium sp.
CTATTATATTGTGTCTATCAGTTATAATAATATCGCTTGTAGTATATCCTGTAATTAAGTCAAAAATATCCTCTTCGGATAAATCAAAAATAATATACCCTATAATTTCATCATTATCACAAATCGCCTTTCCTAATGATAAAGTTCCATATGTATATTTATCTTGTTGACCTTTATTAACCATTATTATTACTTCTTCTCTACGTAATTTCATTCTATTAAAAATGCCCCACATAAATAGATTATCATCACTAATATAATCTGGCTTAATATTCATATTTGAGATAATCATATTGCCATTTTTATCATAAACATAGAAATTACTCTTAACAGTCCTTTTATTTATGAATTTATACAAAACTTCATAGATTTTTTGTGACTTTATTCCATCTTCAATTATTGATATAAGACTCTCATCATTTGAAATATTATTAATTAAAGATCTATATTCTCCTAAATTTTCTTCCATTAATTTAGAAATATTTATATTACTATTAACATTTTCTTTAACTATTAATTTATTTCCCCAAAGAAACAAAATTAAGTACGCAACTAAAGAAACTATTATTATAGGAACTATAGCGTACCACACTATTGTATTTCTAATTACATCACTATATTTTTTATACTTTTTACCCATAGCTCTCTTCCTCTATATTGCAAAAAAAGACCAGATTTACTGGTCTTTCAATCACAAAATTTTATTTTACAAATTAATTTCTTTACTTCCAGAAACCTTAAAGAATATTAATAATGAAATTACTGTAGTAATTGTTAAAATTGTTGATAGAGCCGCTGCTGTTCCATAACTTGCCCTAATAACTTCAGTATATATAGATACTGATAAGGTTTTCGTGCCACCTGTGTATAATATAACTGAGGCACTTAATTCGTTAATAACTGTTATCCAACTAAGTATTGCTCCTGCTAACACCCCAGGTAACATCATTATCGCTGTTACTTTAAAAAATGTCCTAACAGGTGAATATCCTAAACTTATAGATGCTTCCTCCATACTTGGACTAATTTGATAAAGTATTGCTGCACTAGACCTTAAAGTATATGGTAACCGTCTAACTACATATGCTATTATAATTATAACAAATGTACCACTTAATACCAAAGGCTTTTTATTAAATGCAAGTAATAATGTTATACCTAAAACTGAGCCTGGAATTATATATGGAAACATAGTTATAGTATCTATTACAGAAGTAAGAATATTTTTTCTCCTAGTAGATATATAGGCTATGAACATACCTAATATTACAATTATTCCAATTGCAATTAACCCATATGAATAAGTGTTTGTAATAGCTGATCCAAGTTTACTAAATACTGTTTTATAGCTCTTTAATGAAAACTCATTAACAAATCTTGATCCCTTTGTATTAAGAAATGAAGTATATATTACTGTTAATTGTGGAACTATAGCTAAAAATACAACAAAATAAACAAAAATGTGAGAGAAAATATTTTTAGCTCCTTTTAAGTTTTTAGCTACCATAGGTCTCAATGAACTCATAGTAAATGATTTTTTATTAACAACATATTTTTGTGCAATAAATACTATTGAAGTTATAAGAACCATTATTGTTGCTAATGCTGCAGCAAAATTAGCTTGACCACCAACTTCACTAATAAATTCAGAATATATCAATACAGGCATTACATTATAACCTTCACCAATTAGCATTGGAGTCCCGAAATCAGCTAATGCATTCATAAATACTAATAATCCTCCTGCTAAAAGAGTAGGTAATATTAATGGCAGTATTACTGTTACAATTTTTTTAATAGGCTTACATCCTAAACTTTCTGCAGCTTCTAATAATGATACATCTATTTTTTTTAATGCTCCTGTGACATATAGATATATAAAAGGATATAACTTAAGGGTAAACACTAAAAGTATTCCTGCAAATCCATATATAGGCGGAAGGGTTATTCCTAAGTTATTTTCAAAAAACTTTGTAACAACTCCACTTCTACCGCATAATAATACCCATGAATATGCTCCTATAAATGGTGGTGATAACATAGAAATAATTATTAATATTTCTATTAACTTTTTCCCCTTAATATTAAATGCTGTAGTTAAATATGCTAAAGGTGCACCTATTAATATCGCTAAAATAGTAACACAAATAGTTACAGTAAAAGAATTTATCAATGCATTATAGTAGTATTTCTTCTCAAAAAACTTTACAAAATTAGCAAAAGTAAAATCGCCAGTTACAGCATCCTTAAATCCACTTATAAATAATGAAAATAGTGGATATATAAAGAATATAAGAAATATAAGTGCAATAATTAAAGTCACTATCGTCCAAAAGTCAAATTTAATTTTAAATTTACCCTTTACACTTTTCATTAGTTTTCACTTCCTTTTATTAAGTTTGCCTCTCCATCTTCAGTGAAAACATTAATTTTCTTTGGATTAACTTCTAAATACAAATCATCTCCATTACTATAAATATGATCTGCTGTTCCTATATCTTGAGATAATTCTATGGCAGCCTGTCCCTCTAATATTTCTCCATCATTAAATATGATTTCATAATTAGTATATCTTCCAAGGAAGGTTGCTGTCTTAATTTTAGTCGCTAATCCTTTGTTTGAAATAACGAACTCTTCTGGTCTAACAGCTATTATAACTTTCTGTCCATTTTTTACATTATCCTTTAGATTACTCATTTTTACAGTATAACCTTTTTTAAATTTCACGAAATATTCATTATCTTTTAATTCTATATTCCCTTCAAATAAATTAGAATGTCCAATAAATGTTGCTACAAAAGTATTTTTAGGCCTAGTATATATTTCTTTTGGTGTTCCAACTTGTTGTACAACTCCATCCTTCATAACTGCAATTCTATCTGAGATAGCTAGAGCTTCTTCTTGATCATGTGTAACATATACAGTAGTTATTCCTACTTCTTTTTGTACATCTCTTATGGCACTCCTCATTTCAACTCTTAGTTTAGCATCTAAATTTGAAAGTGGTTCATCCATAAGTAACACACTTGGGTGAATAACTATAGCTCTTGCTAAGGCCACCCTTTGTTGTTGTCCCCCTGATAGTCTTTCTGGTAATCTATCCTTATACTCATCAATTCTAACAACCTTCAAAATATCTGATACTTTCTTTTCCAATTCATTTTTTGAAGGTTTTCTTAATTTTAATCCATATTCAACATTTTGTTTAACTGTTAAGTGTGGAAAAATAGCATAGTTTTGAAAAACCATACCTATATTTCTCTTATGTGCTGGAATATCATTTATTACCTTATCTTCAAAACTGATTTTTCCACCCTCAATAGAGTTAAAACCTGCAATCATTCTTAAAAATGTTGTTTTCCCGCAACCTGAAGGTCCAAGTAAAGTGAAAAATTCTCCATTTATAATATCTAAATTTAAATCAGGAATTACAGTATTGTCGCCATATTTCTTAATCACATTTGTTGCCTTAATTGAAACACTCATTTTTACTTCCTCCTCATCTATTTAGAAAATGGGGCTCTCGCAGAATTAATAATTATTAATTGTACTATTTGCAACAGCCCCATTTTATTCCTATATTTATTTATTAGTAAATATTTCTTTAAATTTATCAATCCAAGCTTGCTTATTAGCTGTTACTACCTCAGGATTATCTTGGATAATATTAATATCACTCATAGGTTGTAATCCTTCTGCTGGATCTACATCTTTTCTTACAGATCTTCTGCTTAAATCTGAAGCCACCATTGTTTGAGTTTCTTTACTAGTTAAAAAGTCAATAAACTTCTTAGCATTATCTATATTTTTTGCACCCTTTATTATTGCAACTCCATCAGGCTTAGAAATTACTCCTTCTTTCATATAAATAACTTTCACTGGAGCACCATCTTTAACATATTTAGCTCCACCTTCTTCGAAAGTTAAACCTACTGTGTATTCTCCATCTGCTACACCTTTATAAACAGCTGAAGATCCTGAAAGTAATTTACCATCTAAGTTTCCAGCTAATTTATCAGCATAATCCCAACCTTTTTCTGGATCACCATTACCCATGGAATATAGCATATTTACTAAATGCTCGAAAGATGAAGATGATTTTGCAGGATCTGCATGAGCAATCTTACCTTTTAGCTCTGGATTTAATAAATCTTCATAACCTTCTACTTTAATATCACCTATTAAGTTAGTATTAACCATAAGTACACTTGGAATATCAGAAAATCTTGTTATCTTACCATCAGTATTCTTATTTCCATCCGCCATATATTCTTCATTAGCAGATGTGTATTCCTCAAATAAATCTACCTTTGGTTGTAATGTACCTAGAGACCCACCCCACATTACATCTCCTAATGGGTTGTCCTTTTCAGATTCAACACGCTTTAGTAACTCTCCAGTACCAGCTGCCACTACATCCACTTGAATTCCTGTCTCATTTTCAAACTCTGCAACTATAGGATCTATAAATTCTAATGGATGTGGACAATATACAACCAAATTCTTAGAGCTACTCTCCTCTCCATCTGAAGAGTTACCAGTCTGCCCACCACATGCAACCATACTTACCATCATTGATGCACAAATTAATGTAGCTAAAACTTTTTTCATCACAAATTCCCCCTATACTTTTCTAATTTTTCCGTTACTCTTGATGTAATTAAATAATATCAAATGTAAACGTATAATTAAATCCTATTATCTGTAAAATTATCCTTTTTTATGAACTAACAAATAAATATCCACCAGCTTAGCTGGTGGTTTTTCCTTAGCCCTATAAGGGCATATTACTTGCGTTGCGTCTTAAGGCGCTTTAAAAGGTTCGTCAGCC
>NZ_JAWGSV010000242.1:0-4820 GCF_032552055.1 Clostridium sp.
AGAGAGTATTTGGATGCTACCTGCATATTTAAATGCTATAACTGATGCAGGTGGAATACCTGTTATTTTACCATTGATAGATAATGAAGAAGATATAAAAGATTTATCTTATAGATTTGATGGATTTTTGTTAACAGGAGGACAAGATATAAATCCTAAGATATATAATGAAAAAAAAGAAAATTATTGTGGATATATTAATACAGCAAGAGATACTATGGAAGCTATTTTGCTTGGAGAAATCTTAAAAGAAAATAAGCCTATATTAGCTATTTGTAGAGGCTTTCAATTGCTAAATTCATATTTAGGAGGAAGTTTATATCAAGATTTAAAAGTTGAGAAGTATAATAATAAAGAAAGTAATCATAGACAAGGAAAGCCTTATAATAAATTAGTTCATAAGATTATTATAAATAAGGAATCTTTGCTATTTGATATAATTAATAAAGAAGAAATTATGGTAAACACACTTCATCATCAAGGTGTAAAAAGTATATCTAATAAAGTAAATATTGCTGGAATGACTGAAGATAATTTAGTGGAAAGTATTTATTTAAAAAATAAAAAGTTTGTATTAGGGGTGCAATGGCATCCTGAACTATTATACAAGGACTTTGAAGATCAAAGAAATATATTTAATTCCTTTATAAGTAGCTGTAATAAATAAAATTACAGAAAAATACTTTTAATAGATTTAAATGGAATTTAAATACTATAAATGGAAAATATAAGGATAGTGAAAAAATCGTGGAAAATAGGGAAAAAGTTAAATAAGGGGAGTTAAATTTAGATAACAAAGGATACTGATTTTTACTTATATTAGTAATAAGGTTAATATATCTTTGTTAAAGATAAAATATTAACTAGGGAGTGTTCTTTGTGGAAATTAGTAATGTTGCCCTAAGTCAGGAAGTTTATAGGGCAGATGCTGAAAAAATATGTGATTGGCTAAATGATGAGGAAATAACAAGTTATTTAAATGAAGATTCTAATGTGCAAAAAAAATTAATGAGTGTAGTAAATAGAGTAAATATGCCTATACTAACTCATCTTTTTAATAATAACTGTAGATTTTTTACTATAAAAAATTTATATGGGACAATTGGTTTCTTAAGGTTAGTACCTAAAGGAAGTTTTGTAGAAATAGTAATTGCAGTAGGTGAAAAGGAACTATGGGGAAAAGGAATTGGTCATAATGCAGTAGTTGAAGCTTTAAAGGTTGCCTTCTTTGAAATGAGAGCAGAGGATGTAATTGCAAAAATAAAGAAGGTTAATAAAAGATCTCAAAATTTATTTAAAGGAATTGGCTTTAGAGAAGCTAAATTATTAGAAAATGAAATTGAATATCATATTAATAGAGATAATTTTTTCAAAATAGCTGCTTAATTATACTCTAATTAAAAGGATTTAATATGTATACCTATAAACGTGATTGTAAATAAAAGTCTCGTTTATAGGTTTTTTTATAAGCATTTTATGACAAGTTATGATTGAAGGGGTATATCCCAACCATTGATAGTTATAAGAAGAATTATTAGAGATAAATTTAAAAGTCAGTATTATACATTGAAATTAATCTATAATTTTATTAAAGTAAAATTATAGATTAATTAATATGTAAGGAGAAATATATGAAGAAATATAATTTTGAAGCAGAAATAAAAAAGCATGAAGGGAAAGATGCAACATATATAGAAGTGCCGTTAGATATTGAAAAAGAGTTTGGAGCTAAGAGGATAAAGGTTAAAGTAAAATTTGATAATGTTGAATATAGAGGATCAGTTGTAAGGATGGGTTTACCTTGCTATATGATTGGGATAACAAAGGAAATAAGAAGTAAGATAGGCAAAAGTTTTGGTGATAAAATCAGCGTTGAATTAGAAAAAGATGATGAGGATAGAAAAATAGAACTGCCAGAAGACTTTAAAGAAAAGCTTATATTAAATGAAAAGGCTTATGAATTTTATGAAAGTTTGTCT
Source organism: Clostridium sp. (assembly GCF_032552055.1). Lineage (GTDB taxonomy): Bacteria > Bacillota > Clostridia > Clostridiales > Clostridiaceae > Clostridium. The sequence goes on from NZ_JAWGSV010000242.1 coordinate 1,980, forward strand.
TATTCTCAGCAAAGAAAGTATTTTCAATGGATAACATCAGCTAAGAAGGAAGAAACAAGAATTAAAAGAATAGAAGAAGCAATTAAAAAGTTAGAGGATAAAATAAAGATATAATATTAGTATTTGTATAATTTATACAATGAAAAAGTTATCAAAATAATATATAATCTTCTTATAATAATGGAGGAGATTTAATGGATTTATCAAAGTTTATAGAAAATAAAGGGCTTACAGAAATAGAAATAAAGGTATTAAATTATATAGCAGATAATATAGACGAAGTTAATAAGCTTGGAGTAAGAGGAATTGCAAAGAATAATTTTACTTCCACATCTACAATTATGAGGCTTTCAAAAAAATTAGGTTATTCTGGATTTTTAGAAATGCAGTACAATTTAGCTGCTCTTAAGAAAAGTAACTATGGGAATACTATAGATGAGAGAGGCTTTGTTGACAGTCTTAATATGGAGGGAATTTTACAGGGAAATAGTAGTGAATGTATTGATAAATTTATTGATATATTATTTAGTGAAGATAATAAGTTTATTTTTATTTATGCCAATGGATTTTCAGGGATAGTAGCTGAATATATAAATAAGAAGCTATTAGTAATGGGAAAAAGATGTATATTATCAAATGGTACAGATTCAATAGGAGTTTTTGAAAATAATTTAGATTATATAAGTTCTATAATAGTAATATCAAAGTCAGGGGAAACTCCTATGGTTTTAAATAAGGTGAAGACGGCAAAAGAACATGGAATAGAAGTTGTATCCTTTACTAACGAAAGAGAAAATAGCATAAGTAAACTAGCAGATATAAGCTTTAAAATTGATGATGCAAATAAGTTAGACGATAGAAATTTAATGCCTAATACTTTTTTTCCAAAGGTACTAGTTTTAGTTGAGCTACTAATATATGAATATTATAAGCGAAAAAGCATTTAATCTAAGTAACGTGTTATCTAATTGGGTAACACGTTTTTTTGGGACTAAAATCTATATACAGAAAGTAGACTGCTAATTATAATGAAAAATGTAAATGGTTTCTGAAAACGTAATGGAGGGAGATTAACTATGAAAGAAAAGATAATGACAAAACTACAAGACTTTTCTAAGGGGATGTTTGTACCAGTTTTAATATTACCAATTGCAGGTATAATAATAGCTATAGGTAATATATTAACAAATGCAAAATTAGCAGAGTACGTACCATTTCTTAAAAATGATATGGTATATGGACTTGGGAAAATGCTATCAGGCTCACTAGTTTCAATATTAACTAACTTAGGTATTATATTTTGTGTGGGACTAGCAGTTGGATTAGCAAAGAAGAAAAAGGCGGAGGCTGGATTTACTTCACTTTTAGTATTCTTAGTATTTATAAATGCAATGAATATATTTTTAACGCTAACTGAAAAGCTAGCACCAGCAGATGCTTTAAGAGGAAGTGGACAAACTACTGTATTAGGAGTTCAAATTCTTGATATGGGGGTTTTCTTAGGAATTATACTAGGAATTGTTGTTGCTTATATACATAATAAGTTCTGTGAAAAAGAATTTGATGGAGCTTTCCAAATTTATGGAGGTTCTAGATTAGTATTTATTATATTAATACCAGTTACTGTTGGTTTAGCAGTTTTATTTAGCTATGTATGGCCACCAGTACAAAATGTAATTAACAATCTTGGTGAATTTATTCAAAGCTCAGGAAACTTTGGAATATTTACATATGGATCTTTAGAGAGATTATTAATCCCAACAGGATTACATCACTTAGTTTATACACCATTCTTATATAGTTCTTTAGGTGGTGTTGCAGAAATTGGTGGTCAAGTTTTTGAAGGAGCAAGAAATATTTACTTTGCAGAAATGGCTGATCCAACTATAGCTAAACTTTCAGCATCAGTAATTTGGGATGCTAGAGGTCTTTCTAAAATGTTTGGTTTAATAGGTGCATGTTTAGCAATGTATCATACAGCATTACCACAAAATAAAACAAAGATTAAAGCTATTTTAATACCAGCAGCTGTTACATCTATATTAGCAGGTGTTACAGAACCAATTGAATTCTCATTTATGTTTGCAGCTCCAGTATTATTCTTAATACATGGATTATTAAGTGGTTTAGGTATGGTTGTATTAAATGTATTAGGGGTTACAGCAATAGGTCCAAATGGATTAATAGACTTCTTATTATATAACTTACCACTAGGAATAGAGAAGACAGGTTGGCCAATGTATATTTTAGTTGGACTAGGACAATTTGTAGTTTACTATTTAATATTTAGATTTGTTATAACTAAGTTTAAGCTAAGAACTCCAGGAAGAGAAGAAGATGGAGATACTAAGCTTTATACTAAGAGTGATTACAAAGCAAAATCAGAATCAAAAGATGCTAATGGGGAATTTGGATTTGCACCTTTAATTGTAGAAGGATTAGGTGGAGAAGATAATATAGTTAAGGTTGATAACTGTTATACAAGATTAAGATTAATAGTTAAAGATTCATCATTAGTTAATGAAGCCTTATTAAAAAATGAAACACAAGCGAATGGTGTTATTATTAAAGGTGAAAATGTCCAAGTAGTGTATGGACTAAAAGTTAATGGCGTTAGAAAGAGCGTTGATGAATTTCTTGGAATAGAGGCAAACTAATAGCCTACGGTTTAAAATGCGAATATAACCGCAAAGATAAATATAATATGCTTATTTCACACATTATATTTATCTTTACTGGTGTTTCGCTATTTAAAACTTAAAAATGAAAAAATGAATAAAAGAACAAATAAAGGAGGTTTTGCATAGAAAAACCTCCTTTATTCTAAAGATATCCTTATAT
>NZ_JAWGSV010000243.1:0-4777 GCF_032552055.1 Clostridium sp.
AGCTGTCCTAGGACAGCTTTATTTATAATTAAAAATGAATAATGAAAAAATAAGGAGGTAATTCTTTCAGAATTACTACAATAAATTATTTTTTAAAACTCCGTAAGGAGTTTTTTCATTAGTTCTTAATTTTTTACTCTTCACTATACAAGAGAATTGCAGAGAATTAATGCTTTATTAAGTAAAACTAGCCTATATTGATATAAATATTGATAATTTAGATAATTAGGATAATTTAAATAGTATAGTTATAAATAGAAATTTGAAATAGTAATAATTAATATGATAGAATGAATTCATTATATTTTAAAATAAGGAGAATGAGTAAATGGAAGGTAGTCCCGGGAGTAGTTTAATTTTAATTTTAATCTTAATTGTTATTAATGCTTTTTTTGCATCAGCAGAAATGGCTATAGTATCATTAAACAAAACAAAAATAAGTATTTTAGCAGATGAAGGAAATAAAAAAGCTATATTGTTAAAAGGAATAATGAAAGATCCAAATAACTTTTTATCAACAATACAAGTTGGTATAACATTAGCAGGTTTCTTTGCATCGGCTTCAGCAGCAACATCAATTTCAGTTGGCTTTGCAAATGTATTAAAAGATTTTAATATACCATATAGTGAAAGTATAGCTTTAGTACTTACTACAATAGCTATATCATATATTACATTGGTACTTGGAGAACTAGTTCCTAAGAGAATAGCTCTTCAAAATTCAGAAAAGCTAGCTATGTCATCTATTAAAACTATTATTTTTATATCAAAAGTGGCCAAGCCTTTTGTATGGTTTTTATCTTTTTCAACAAGCTTAATACTTAGAATGTTAGGTGTAAAAACAGAAGGCATAGATGAGCAAATATCTAGAGAGGAAATAAGAAGTTTAATTGAGATAGGTGAAGAAAATGGTGCCATCAATCAATCAGAAAGAGAAATGATAGATGGAATTATTGAGTTTGATGATACAACAGCTAAGAAAATAATGACACCTAGAACTGAAACCTTTTTACTAAATGTAAATGCAAAAATTAGAGATTGTATAAAAGATATATTAGATGAAAACTTTTCAAGAATTCCTGTTTATGAGGATGATGTTGATAATATTATAGGAATACTTCATATGAAGGATTTATTTGCTAGTATAGTAGCAAAAGGTGTAGATAATGTTAATATTAAGGATTTACTTAAAGAGCCATGTTTCTTTATTGAAACCAAGAATATTGATGATTTATTTAAAGAATTAAAAGAAAAAAAGGCTTATATAGCTATACTAATGGATGAGTACGGTGGTTTCTCTGGTATTGTTACTATGGAAGATATCATAGAAGAAGTTATGGGGGAAATACTTGACGAGTATGATGAAAATTTAGATATAGAAAAAATTGATGATGATAATTTTATTGTTAGTGGACTTATGACATTAGAAGATGTTAGTGACTATTTAAATATAGAATTAGAATCTGAGTTTGCAGATACAATAGCTGGACTATTTATAGAAAAGCTTGGTGAAATACCTACAAATACAAAGAACTGCGAAGTAACTTTTGATAATATTACATTAAAGCTATTAAAGCTTGATGAAAAGAGAATAGATAAGATTCACTTAATAATCAATTACAGTGCAAAGGAAAAGGAAGCAGAAGCAGCACTTTGTTAAAAAAGTAATAAATAATGTATAGCACTCCTTTATATTAGTAAAACTAGTATAAAGGAGTGTGTTTTTTATGGATGAAAACTTGATTAAAGTCTTAAATGCCCATTTGCAAGGCGTAATAATGGGAGAAAATGAGATGATAAAATTAAAAGAAAAAGTAAAAGATTATAGGCTTAAAGTTTTAATTGATAATACTTTGCTTACAATAGAAGAACATAAAAAAGTCATTTTAAATGAAATAGAAGAATTAAATGGTAAAGCTGTAAAAGAAGAAGGGATATTTGGAAAGTTAGTTGAAATATTCAATAGTATTAAGGAAATGGCTATAGATAATGATAAGCAAATATTAGAAAAAGCTATAAAGGGAACTGAAATGGGGTTTAAAGCTATTTTAGATTTATTAATAAAGGAATCTAATTTTCATGAACATCTTGAAAAAAGTTTAATTAAAATCTCTGATATGTATAGTGACCATATAAAAGAAATGCAAGAGTATTTAATAACTATTAACTAAATCTATAGAAAAATAATAAAGATTAAGGAGTAGAAAAATGAGTGATAAAACAATGGTGTTTAGCGATGAAAATGGAAATAAGGTAGAATATGCTATATTAGAGCAGAAATTAATTTGTGGTAATGAATATGTTGCTATGGCACCAGTTAATGAAAGATCTAATATAGAAATATTTAAAATAAAATTTGATAAAGATTGGAATGAGTCTTTAAGTGAAGTTGAATCAGAAACTGAAATAAAAATGTATAAAGAAGTTTCGGCATTAAGTTTCTAGAAATAAATATTTAAATTACATATCTTATATCAGTAGGGTTACCGCACAAAAGTATCAATTAGAAATATAAAATTAAAAAAGTGTGAAGTGATTTGAAACAAATCACTTGAAAAATATATTTTTCAAAACTCATTTATGAGTTTTTTCATTAATTTTTAATTGTTATTTTCTAATTGTTAATTGTGAGGTGGCTCTTATTTTCTTTAAGAATATCATCCTTTTACACCTAATTTCTGTTTTAAGTTCACAAATAAAATTAACTATGAATAATATAAAGTAAAATATTATTAGGAGTAGTAATAATGAATAATTATAATTTAATAATGAGGCTTCAAGCTAAGATGCAAGATCCTAGATTTGCTGACAGATTTAATAGAATAGCTTCAGAACTTAACAACATTCCTGGAGTTCAACAAGAAGTATTAAGAATTGCTCAAATGGAAGATGAAAAAAAGAGAGAAAAAGCTATTTCTAGACTTCCTGATAGAGTTAAACAACTAGTAAGAGAAGTTGTATCTTTACTTAATGATTAGAAATTAATATTTAAGAACAAAAGAGTAAGATATGCATAATATGTAATATAACAATATTACAAGGAGATAAAAAAGATGGGAACTAATAATGAAAGAAATTCTGGAAATCTTGATGAAATTTTAAATAGAATTCAAGATGATGGATCAGATTTCAATTTTGATGAAAATGCTAATTTTAATAATTTTGATAACGACTTTGATTTTTCAGCATTAGAAGATTCAGATGATTTTACTAATTTTAACTTTAACCCTAATTCTATTAATGAGCCTATTGGTAATGCAAACTCAGCAGGATTTGGAGCAAATGAAGCACGATTAGGAGTAAATTCAGCAGGCTTAGGATTAAATGAAGCAGATTTAGCAGCAAGTGAAGACGATACATTTGCTAGAGGAAGTTCAGGTTGTGGATGTAATACTAATGAATGCGGAGTTATTGACAGTAGATGCTGGTTTGAAAAAGGGTTAAGGCAAGGCTTAGCACAAGGATTTGCTAATGGATATAATTGTGGCTTTGAGAATGGTAAGAAAGTTGGATATCGTAATGGATTTAGAGATGGACTAGAAAGAGGGTTAAGTAGAGCTGAAGAACTTGCAAGAGCTAGCTTCCAAAGGGGATTAAGAGAAGGCTTTAGAAGAGGATATAGAGCTGGTTATCAAAATGGATTCCAAGATGGATCTAGACAAGGTTTTGAAAGAGGAGCTAGAGCTGGATTTAGACAAGGTTATGATAGAGCTTTAAGAGATATGCAAAGATTTATTAATGAACGTTTATCCAATAATGACTGTAATAATAGATGTAATGGTAACAATGGAAATTGGAGAAGTTGTTCATAAAATTTTAAACATTAAATAAAATTACTTTCTTTAAATTTTATAATATTTTAATTAAATAAAAAGAGAGACCGTAATATTGAGTATAATATTGCGGTCTCTCTTTTATTTATAGTAATTGAAAAATAAAGGTTGTCAGTGTAAAATATACTATATATAAGTTAGGAGGTAATAGATGAATAATGTAGTAATAGCTTTTTTAATTACGTTATTTGCTGGACTTGCCACAGGGGTTGGAAGTTTGATAGCATTTTTAGCTAAAAGTACAAATAGGAAATTTTTATCAGTGAGTTTAGGATTCTCAGCTGGAGTTATGATATATGTATCTATGGTAGAAATATTTGTAAAAGCAAAAGATTCACTAATATTGGCGTTAGGGGTAAAGCAGGGGAACTACTTAACAGTTATTTCTTTTTTTCTAGGCATTTTTTTGATTGCCATAATAGACAAGTTTGTACCTAGTGGTGAAAATCCTCATGAGTTTAAGGGGATACTATCTGAGGCAGATGAAGAAGCAAAAAAGAATGCTGGACTTCTTAGAATGGGTAAGTTTACAGCATTAGCAATAGCAATACATAATTTTCCAGAAGGTCTTGCTACCTTTGTTTCAGCTTTAACTGATATGAGGATAGCAATTCCAATAGCAATAGCAATAGCGATACATAATATTCCAGAGGGAATATCAGTATCTGTCCCTATTTATTATGCCACTGGAAGTAAAAAGAAAGCATTTATATATTCTTTTCTATCAGGAATGGCTGAACCAGTTGGTGCTTTAGTAGGTTACTTCTTTTTAAGAAGTATATTTAGTGATTTATCTTTTGGTATTATTTTTGCTATGGTAGCAGGAATAATGGTATTTATTTCACTAGATGAACTTTTACCAGCAGCCGAAAAGTATGGTGAACATCATCTATCTATCTATGGATTAATACTAGGAATGATAGTTATGGCAGTAAGTCTTTTAT
>NZ_JAWGSV010000244.1:0-4737 GCF_032552055.1 Clostridium sp.
CTCTAAAAGAACATTTGTTCTATATATGAATTATAAAACATTTATTGACTTTAGTCAACATTAATATAATTCATATTTATAGTCTTACTTAAATTAAAAGTCCCAACCTTAAGAGTTGGAACTCCCTTTGTAATTATATCCATTTTTATAAAATATACACTATTTTTTAGTATTTATTATTTTTATATTTTTCTTAAAATAATCGTATCCTGATACTATAGTCATAATAACTGCAATAAGTAAAAGCACCCTTGGTCCATCCATTATAAGTTTTTTAATAATTTCACTACTACTAACTAGAGAAATTAAATATTTTGATGTCCCAACATTTACTTGTAGTAATAAAGATATTATTGCAGCTATTTGTGTAACAGTTTTTACTTTTCCCCACATACTAGCAGCAATTACTTTACCTTCAGAAGCAGCTATAGTTCTTAGTCCAGATACAGCAAATTCCCTAGATATTATTATCACTGTAGCCCAAGCTGGTACAACTTGAAGCTCTACTAAAGAAATTAATGCAGCTGTTACTAAAAGCTTATCTGCTAGAGGGTCCATAAATTTACCAAAGTTTGTTACTTGGTTTCTAGACCTAGCTATGTATCCATCTAATTGATCTGTTAAAGATGCAATTATAAATATAAAAGTAGCTATAAAGGTTCCATACGGAATGTCTTGTACTGCAATAAATATTAAAAATAATGGAACTAAAAATATTCTTAGCATTGTTAGCTTATTTGCTAAATTCATCACATACCTCTCCTACTAAATCATACTCTAGAGATTCCTTAATTTTCACCTTTACAATGTCACCTATATTAATATTATCATTATATTCTATTAATATTGTGCCATCTATTTCAGGAGCCATTTCTGAACTTCTTCCAATGAAATATTTTCCTCTACGTCTATCTATTATAGTATCATAAACTTTATTCATTTTCAATTTGTTTAAATTAGAAGAAACATCTTTTTGTATAAGCATTAACTTATTTTGTCTTTCTTCTTTTACTTCTTCTTCTATTTGATCCTCCATAGTACTAGCAGGAGTCCCCTCTTCTTTAGAATACTTAAATACTCCAACATTATCTAGTTTATATTCTTGTAAGAACCCACATAACTCATTAAAATCTTCTTCTGTTTCCCCTGGGAATCCAACTATTAAAGATGTTCTTAAAGTTATAGCAGGAACTTTTTCTCTAAGTTTTTTAATCATTCCAGTTATAGTTTCTTTATTAGTTCTTCTAGCCATTTTCTTCAAAACATTATTGCTTATATGTTGAATTGGCACATCTAAATACTTAACAACTTTTTTATTATTAGCTATTTCTTCTATTAATTCTTCAGTTATTTCCTCTGGGTAACAATATAACAGTCTAATCCACTCTACCTTATCTATATTAGAAATATCTTTAATTAAACTGTGTAATTCTTTTTTATTGTAAATATCCATTCCATAGTAAGTTAAGTCTTGTGCTATTAAGATTATTTCTTTAACACCATTATTAGCTAAAGTATTTACTTCTTCTAATATAGCTTCCTTACTTCTACTTCTAAACTTTCCTCTTATTTTAGGAATAATACAGTATGTGCAATAGTTATCACAACCTTCTGCTATTCTTACATAAGCTGTATGTTTATCCGTAGTTAAAAGTCTTATTCCTTCATTAATATTTTCATCACTATAATTTGCGGCAAATAACTTTCTTTCACCATTTATGAAGTCTAAAATCATTTTATGAATCTTCATATAATCATTAACACCCATTAATATATCTATTTCTGGCATTAATTCTAAAAGTTCTTCACCATATCTTTGAGTTAAGCAACCTGTAGCAATTAACATTTTACATTTATACTTATTTTTATACTCCGCCATTTCAAGTATAGTGTCAATGGATTCTTGCTTTGCACTCTCTATAAATCCACATGTATTTACTATTATAATTTCAGCTTCTTTTGGATCATTAGTTATTTCATAAAACTTATTTATACTTCCTAAGATAAGTTCTGAGTCTACTCTATTCTTATCGCAACCTAAGCTTACCATTCCAACCTTATATTTTTTCAAAGATACTTCCTCCTGTGTTGTAAAAAGTGATTGTATTTAATCTAAATATTATTTTAAATTAGTTAATTAGGATTTACAAGTTTTTTTAATCCTCTAGTTCTAATTCTTCCTTAGAAATTAATACCTCTCTTGGTCTGCTTCCATCTTTTTCAGATATTATACCTCTTTCCTCAAGATCATCCATTATTCTAGAAGCTCTATTAAATCCTATTCGTAGTTTCCTTTGAAGGAATGAAGTTGAAGCTTGATTATATTCTACAACAATTTTGATTGCTTCATTTAAGAGTTCATCTACATCACTTGACTCTATTCCTTTATCAGTTCCCTTACTTTCATTTTCTATATGCTCAATTATAGATTTTTCATAGTCTATACTTGCACCTTCATCTTTAATAAAATTTACTACTCTTTCTACTTCTTCTTCAGAAATAAATGCTCCTTGCACTCTTACTGGCTTGTTTTCACCCATAGGACAATATAGCATATCTCCTCTTCCAAGTAACTTCTCTGCACCTGTTTGATCAAGTATAGTTCTAGAGTCAATTCCTGATGATACAGCAAAAGATATTCTTGATGGGATATTCGCTTTTATTACACCTGTAATTACATCTACTGATGGTCTTTGAGTTGCAATTATTAAATGTATTCCAGCTGCTCTTGCCTTTTGAGCTAATCTACATATATAATCCTCTACATCATTTGGACATGTCATCATTAAGTCAGCAAGCTCATCTACTATAATAACCATATAAGGTATTTTTTCTTCTATCATACCTTTATCAAACAAGGCATTATATCCTTCAATATTCCTAACTGAGGATTCTGAGAATAAGTTGTATCTTTTATTCATCTCATTAACTGCCCAGTTTAAAGCTGCTGCAGCTTTCTTTGGATCTGTTACAACTGGAATTAACAAATGTGGTATTCCATTGTAAATACTAAGTTCAACAACTTTAGGGTCAACCATTAAAAGTCTAACTTCCTTAGGGCTGTATTTATAAAGTAAACTTACTATTAATGTATTTATGCATACTGATTTACCAGACCCAGTTGCCCCTGCAATTAAAGTATGTGGCATAGTCGCTATATCTCCAATTACTGATTTACCTGCTATATCTTTACCTAATGCAAAAGCAATTTTATTATTTGATTCTTTAAAATCTTTATTATCTAAGACTTCCCTTAAAAATACTGGAGTTTGCTCACTATTAGGAACTTCAATACCTATAGCAGCTTTTCCTGGTATAGGAGCTTCCATTCTAACTCCACTAGCGGCAAGTCCTAAAGCTATGTCATCTTGGAGATTTACTATCTTTGAAACCTTAACACCTGGACTTGGCTGTATTTCATATCTAGTAACAGAAGGTCCTTTTGTCACTTGTTTAACATTGGCATCTACTCCAAAATCATTTAATATTCCTACCAATTTACTAGCATTTTCTAGTAAGTCTCTTTTATCTTCTTTCTTAAATTTTGTCTTATTGTTTATGTTTAATAACTCAATTGAAGGATTAATATATGGCTTCTCCTCCTTTTTCTCTTCAGTTAAGCTCTCTTCTATTTCTTTACTAACTACTTCTTTTACGTTATTATCTAACTTTTCTTTCTTTGCTTTAACTTCTTCTCTTTCTTTTTTCTCTTCATTGAATACTTCAATATTAAATGGATTCTCTTCACTTCCCTTGTTTTCATCTGTTTCTTTAAATATTTCCATAGAACTATCTTCAAGGGATGAATTTTTCATGAAATCTAATATTTTTATCTTATTATTTATTCCACTTATGAAGTCTTCTCTTTCCTTATCTTCTACCTTAGGAACCACTTCTATTAAGGATTCCTTATCTTTAATTTCTTTTTCTTCCTTATTCTTTACCTTTTTATTTGATTTATTAAACTTTCCTTTAAAACCACTAGCTATATCATATAAAGTAATATTTGCAGAAAGAATAACTCCTATAATTACTATAGTTGCATATAAAATATATGAACCAATAAAACCAATTAATCTACTTAGAGGATAACTTATCAAATGCCCAAGAAGTCCTCCATTTAGCCCATTTTGATCAAATACAGCTTTCCAATCTTCAGAAAATCCTATACTTTCACCTAGTATATTTATACTTGCAGTTGCACAAAATAATGTTATAGATATTATAATCATAGAAAATCCAAATAATCTTCTAGTAAATTTTATACTTCCCTTTGAAACTATAATATGATAACCAAAATAAATTAAATATAAAGGAAGTACAAAGGCGCTAACACCTATTAAGTTGTATATAACATCTCTTGATATTTTTGATAATGCTCCAGCCCAAGTAGTATATATAGCTATAGATAATAACACACCTAAAGCTATATATATTATACCTTTAATATCTCCATTTTCCTTAATTCCTTTCTTAGCTGTGTCCTTTTTCTTGCTAGTTTTTCTCGTATTTTTTCTAGACACAATATCACCTCGCCATTTTCCACTTCTTGTAAACAAACTATTTACATAATATAATTATAAACTCAAATAAAAAAAAAGCAATTCAAATAAAATATCATTTATTTAAATTGCTTTCTAAATTAATTTTTACTTATTAATTCTTTTAATTTATCTAAAGCATCTTTAATTCCACCAACTTCATCAATGAGTCCACAGTCAACAGCCTGCTCTCCAA
>NZ_JAWGSV010000245.1:0-4725 GCF_032552055.1 Clostridium sp.
AAAAAGGCCTCTGCATATACAGAGGCCTTTATATATTTTATTTAGTAATTTATAATAAATAATACACTATAATTAAATTTATTCTAGAATACAACGTTCTTATCCTTTAAATCATTTATAAAATCATTTAACATAATAGCTGTGATTCCCCAAATATTATAATCATTATATTTATAAAATAGCGATTTATATAATCCATTTTTAAACTTATAATTTTTCCCACCATTTATTCTTTCATATGGAAAGTCTTCATTTCTTTTCACTACCATTTCACTATTAATTATTAATGGTTCGTTATCTATAAAATATTCTAATGGCACAAAAAAGATATGATCTACTTCATCTCTACTAATTTTTATCTTAGTAATATCCTTTATGTATCCTAAATAAGGGTGTATTAGCATATTATAATGAGTTGTTAATATATTTAGTGGTGCAACAATTTCAAAATCACATTTATTTAATCCAATTTCTTCATAAGTTTCCCTAATAGCTGCTTCCTTTGGATCTTCACCCTCTTCTATTTTTCCTCCTGGAAATGAAATATCACCAGGTTGGCTTCTCATCTTTTTTGATCTCATTTGAAATAAAACATTAATCTCACCATCAATCTCTGCAAGAAAAATAATTACAGAAGCTCGCTTCATATCTTTCCATCCATTAATATAGGCTGAATTATTTCTGTATTTATCTATTATATTATTTAGCATATATACCTCGTATAATAAAGCATAGTTATCTCTAAAAATTATTATTATAAATTACTATTAATGTTATACTTAGTAATTCTTAAATAATAACTTTATAATTACTATTTATAATTAATTGCATTATAGAAGGGGTGCCTTAGCCACCCCCATATTTATTTTATTCTTTTACTATTTTATCTATTATTTCAACCCTATCATCACCTAAATAAGGATATAGTTTTAAAGAAATATTTCCATCTTTATAAACTCTTTCCCCATTAGCCTCAACTATCTTTTTAATCTTTGTTTCCATTTCTTCATAGCTAATTAAAAATTCTAAATAATTATCTACAATGTCCTTTAAACAAGTTGCAAGTTCCTTAGGGTTTCTATATACTGCTCTCATCTCTTTCTCCTTATGTTTTAAAATAATTACAAGATTATTATAATTGGAAAATGAAGTTTTGACTAGTATATTTAAGCACCTTTATTTAAAAAACTATATTGTGCTTTATATAGTTCATAATAATACCCCTTTAAGTTTAAAAGTTCTTCATGAGTACCTGTCTCTGTGATTTTTCCATTATCAATTACTATTATTTTATCACAGTCTCTAATAGTAGATAATCTATGTGCAATTACAAAGGAGGTTCTATTAGATAATAGCTTTTCAATACCTTTTTGTACTATAATTTCTGTTTGAGTATCAATATTCGATGTAGCTTCATCTAATATAAGAATTCTAGGATTTGCTAGTAATGCTCTTGCAAAGGATAATAATTGTCTTTGTCCTAATGAAAGCCTAGTACCTCTTTCATTTACCATAGTATCATATCCATTTTCCAAAGACATAATAAAGTCATGTGCATTAACTGCTTTTGCAGCCTCAATTATTTCCTCATCTGTAGCATCTAGTTTTCCATATCTTATATTTTCTTTAATGCTTGTTGAGAATAAGAATGTGTCTTGTAGCATTATCCCCATTTGACTTCTTATAGATTCCAAGTTATAGTCCAACACATTTTTATTATCAATTAATATTTCACCACTTGTAGGATTATAGAATCTGCTAATTAATGAAACTATAGTAGTTTTTCCTGCTCCAGTTTCTCCTACTAATGCTATCTTTTCGCCCTTTTCTATTTTAAAGTTTACATCTTTAAGAACTAAATCTTTTTCTTCTTCACTATATGAAAAAGATACATTTTTAAATTCTACTTCACCTTTAATTTCACCAATATTATCTTTATCTAAGTCATCCTTGATAAATGGTTCTATATCTAAGATTTCAAAAATTCTATCAGCTGCAGAAAGATTTGTAATAAGAGTATTATAAAAATTAGATAGGTTCATAATAGGTCTCCAAAACATTCCTATATACATTGAAAATGCTAATAATGTACCTATTTCTAAATCTCCACTTCTGATTAGCGTATAACCTAAATAAAAGACTATAATAGTTCCTAGTCCCCAAGACAGCTCAACTATCGGCCAAATAAAATCATTAACTTTAACTGCATTTATAAAGCTCTTTAAATGATCCCACACAAGCAGCTTAAATTTGTCATCAGTATCATTTTCTTTTGCATATGATTGAACTACCTTTATTCCAGATATATCTTCGTGAGTATATCCATTTAAAATAGATCTTTTGCTTCTATATTCAGCCCATTTTTTTCTTGAACTCACTTCTATCATAAACATTCCAATACCTAACACTGGTAATAGAAGTATACAAGCTATAGCAAGTTTAAAATCTAATATTATCATAAAAATAATTACAGAAATTAAACTCACTACTTCTGGAATTAATGATTGAATACTTTGGTCAAAAAGATTTTTTAATGAATTTACATCCCCCATAACTCTAGCTAATATTTTTCCTACGGGCCTTCTATCAAAAAAATTGAAAGGCAACTTTTGAATATGCTTGTAGAGTTCCATTCTAATATTAACTAAAATACTATTTGTTACATAACTTATTATCTTCCATTTAATTTTTGAGAATATTAAGGTAAATATATTGACAACTACTAAAAAGAGCCCTATATATACTAATCCTTTTATATCTTTGTTCTTTATATTATTGTCTATAGCTATTTTCATTAAATAAGGATTTAAATTATTAGAAATAGTTATAAGTCCCATAAGTATTATGGATATTACTGATTCTTTTTTATAATCCTTTAAATAAGAAAATAGCCTAAATACTATTTCTTTTTTACTTCTAATATGTTCCTTTTCCTTAGGCATATTATATAACCTCCAAATTATTAAAATCCTTAAATTGCTCCTTATATACATTATAGTAATGTTTTTTCTTTTCAATTAACTCATTATGAGTACCTTTTTCAACTATTTCTCCATTTTTCATAAATACTATTAAGTCAGCATTTTTCACTGCTGAAATTCTATGAGCTACTAATATAGTAGTTTTACCCTTCTTTATTTCATTTAAGTTCTTTAATAACTCATGCTCTGTTTCCATATCTAATGCTGAAGTTGAATCATCTAAAATAAGTATAGGTGCATTTCTTATTATTGCTCTTGCTATTGAAATTCTTTGTTTTTGTCCACCAGAAAGTCCAACACCCCTCTCACCTATTTCAGTGTTAAATCCATCTTGAAGCTCCTCAATGAATTCTAAAGCACAAGATTTATCAGCTCCACTAATAATATCATCTACAGTAGCATCTACTTTTCCAAATTTGAGATTGTTTACTACTGAATCAGAGAATAAAAAAGTGTCTTGTTGAACAACTGACATATTTTTTCTTAGTGTATTTAAGTTTATATCTTTAACATCTACTTCATCAATTTTTATATCTCCAGTAGTAGCATCATAATATCTTCCTATTAAGGACAGAAGTGTACTTTTTCCTGAACCTGTTTGTCCCATTATAGCTACTGTAGAACCTGCTCTAATATTTAAGTTAATATTTCTTAAAACTAATTCATCATCATATTTAAAGCTTACATTACTAAATTCAATATCTCCTTCTATAGCATTAAGTTCTCTACCACTATTCGAGTTAATTTTAGTAAATCTATCAAAAATATTATTTATCTTCATGGTAGATGCTTTATTCTTAGAAAGAACGTCCATTAGCCACCCTATTTGTCTCATTGGCCATATTAAATTTCCTATATAACCTGAAAATGCTACAAGAGTACCAATAGTTATTTCATCAATTAAAACAAAATATCCTCCTACTATTATCATAGCAATAAGAGTAATGTTAGCTAAAAATTCAATTACAGGAAAACTTTTTGATATAGTTTTAGCTTGTTCTAAATTTAACTTGTAATATTGCTTATTTAAAGAGAAAAACCTTTCTATTTCATATTTTTCTCTACTAAAGGCCTTAACTAATCTAACACCAGAAATATTTTCTTGAGCACGGGTATTAATTTCTGCTGTCTTATCGCTTATCTCCTCATATCCATCATTTAACTTACTTTCCAATTTGTAAGCTAAAATCCCTATTGGAGACAAAATAAGCAAGCATATCACTGTTAGTTTCCAATTTAAATAAAATAAAATAACAGTACTAAATGAAAAATATAGTATATTTTCTACAAACATCCTAAGACCATATGATATTGTTTGCCATATATTTTCTATATCTTCTCCTATTCTAGACATTAATTCACCAGTATTAGTCTTGTCAAAGTAATCAAATTCAAAGCTTTGTATATGAGAAAATAATTCTGTTCTTATATTATAGTGAACCTTTGCACTAATATAATCATATAAAAATTCCTTTCCGTATCCAAAAATTGCTTTTAACAAAGTCACTATTAAAAATCCTAATAAAATTGATGGTATAATTGCATATTCCTGATTTATTATTCCTCTATCAACTATAATTTTTTGTAGCATTGGAGTTACTTGGTCAATTAGTATAATAAAAACCATAGCCATTGTCCCTATTATAAGTAGCCATTTTTCTTTTAATAAGTATTTTAGTATTCTTCTCACTATTATTCCCACCTTTCTCTAGTAATACCATTTAATGCTATTATAATATTATAC
>NZ_JAWGSV010000246.1:0-4724 GCF_032552055.1 Clostridium sp.
TCTTTTCTTTATTATTTACTGCAAATATAATTTTATCTGCAAGATCTACAAAATCACCATGTTTATAAAGTAATCCTGTCTTTTCGTTTATTATCTCTATTGTACCATCAGTGTCTGCACCTATTACTAGCATTTTACTTAACATATTCTCTATTGTAACTCTTCCCAAAGCCTCAAAAATTGAACATGTCAATCCTATATCACATTTTTCTCTTAAACTTTTTAAATCATTACAAAAATCCATTATATGGATTCCCTTTATTTTATTTTCTGAAACATATTTTGTCATCTTCTGATAATAATTATTATCGCCAATTCCACCTACTATATATAGGTTTATATCCTCTATATTTTTAACTTTTCCATCATGAATTCTATTTTTAATTACTTCAATTGCTTTGATTGCATCTAATTGACCTTTTCCTGGAGAAATTCGTCCTGCTAAAAATACATTTATTACTCCATTATTTGTTTTTGTATCATTTTGAAAAATAGTATGGTTAGGAAGTATATATTTTTCTATATTAATGCCATCAAATAATACTTCAATCTTTTTATCATTAAGAATAGATGAAAATTTATTTTTAACACTTTCTGATATTGCTATTACCTTATTTGATTTTTTAGCTAAATCAAATTGCTTTTTTTCATTCAATAGACATACATTATGATCTGCTACTATTAAGTCTCTTATATGACAAATATATGGAATACCTATCTTGTAAGCAGCTTCCATACCAATGCCTACAAATAGAGAATTATTGTGTATTATATCAAATTTTTCTTTAATAAAAAACTTCTTGATTTTAAATATAGCGAAATAATTTTTTATTTTTTTTGCTATATTTTTATAGTTTATTCCTGGCTCTTTTATCTCGCTAGAATATGGAATTACTTCATATCTAATGTTAATTTTTTCTAATTCCTTTTCTAAAGGTCCATGCTTTCCTAACAAAACTACAGCTTCAACCTTTTCCCTATTATTTTTTGACAAAATATCTAACAATGATTGATTTGCTCCAGTTAAATTTGGTAAATGAGTGACATAACAAATTTTCATAATATCATTAATCCTTTCAGTGACTTTATAATTACTCCAATACTTCTGAGCTATGATGATTTCTTTCTTCTTCTTTAGGTACTTTCATATAATCACCATAAAGTTGTTTGCATACTGTATCATAATTTTCTGGTCCCCAAACTCTTGTATCTTCAAACTCATACCACTTTCCATCACCATATATCTTCTTTGAAAACATTTCATTAAACTTATATGCTCCCATTGCATTAACTAAATAATCAGATTTGCTATATGGAAATTTTTTTAATGCTTTATCTAATTTCATCAATTCTTTTTTTGTATCAAGCATTTTTTGAATTGGAATTACTTTCCCGAATTTTACTAAAATCTTTTCTATCATAGGTCTTCCTTTTTTATTCACATTAACCGCTTTATCAAAACATGAGAATCTATACATAGCTCTTC
The DNA here is from genome assembly GCF_032552055.1 of Clostridium sp. Taxonomy (GTDB): domain Bacteria; phylum Bacillota; class Clostridia; order Clostridiales; family Clostridiaceae; genus Clostridium. The sequence continues at coordinate 1,487 of NZ_JAWGSV010000246.1, forward strand.
TATAAAGTAAATAATATTTCCAAACTGTTCTTATTACAGAATTGTTTGGCATTCCATCTAAAGGAAAAATATCAATCCAAGCTGAAGATATTTCTGCAACGCTTTTATCATTTCTTTTGATTTTTATTGATGAGTCCTCTAATTGTGCAAAATATCTATAGTGGTTTTCATCATTGTGAAATGTATGCAATTCAAAGTCTGTTTTCTTATTTTCACACAGCGACAATAACTTTTCATAATCTTCTCTTGGAATACCTAAATCCATATCGTCATCCCAAGGAATAAAACCTTTATGTCTAACTGCTCCTAAAAGCGTACCTCCAAGTGCAAAATATTTGATATTATTTTTTTCACAAAAACAAGAAAATTCCTTAAATAACGCTAAATCTACTAGTTGTAATTTTCTTAATTCATCATTCATTTTAATTTCTCCTATTTACAACTTAAAATTCTTCCTTTTCATATTCTACAGCATGAGCATTCCTATTACACTCTTCAGGTGGAGTCATATAATCTCCATACATTTGAGCTAAAACAGCATCTGCATCTACTGGTCCTGGCAATTCACTATCTTCAAAGGAATACAATTTTCCTTTTCCATAATAACTTTTTGGAAACATTTCTTTAAATTTGTATTGGCCCATAAAATTAATTACCCAATTTGATGACTCATATGGATACTTCCTTAAAGTTGAATCTATCTTTTCTAACCATTTATACATATCTGAATTTTGCCCAAATTTAGTGATTTGAACAATCTTTATTATTATTCTTTCTGATAATGGACGATTTGGTCTTTTTAAATTCACTTTATCAAAACAAGAAATATGATATATCATTCTTGTAAAAAGTAATTTAAACATATGAATTTTTCTTTCAATATATTTATTAGGCATCCCATCTAAAGGAAATATATCCACCCAGACATCTTCTTTTCTTTCCTTTATACTACCAGTTCTTTTAACTGTATGCCTTGTATCAACAATTCTAGCAAAATAATAATGATGTGATTTTTCATTTCTAAATGTCTGTAATTTAAGATATTCTGGTAGCGATTTTTGAACATTATTAATAAATTCTTCATATTGCTTTCTTGGAATTCCAAGGTCAATATCATCATCCCAAGGAATAAAACCTTTATGTCTAATTGCTCCAAGTAAAGTTCCACCTAGCATATAGTATTCAATCTTATTATCATCTAAATACATTTTAAGATATTTGGCTATATTCCAAATAACTACTTGAATTTCTGATAAATTTTCTTTGTTATCCATATATCTTAACTCCTAGTTTTTATTCAAATCTTTTTTTATTTGAGTTGTGCTGATTTCTGGTGTTCTCTCTAAATATACTACTTCAACACCTTCTTCTTTTAAAAAGTCAAATTCTCCTCTCCAGTCATCTCCCATAACAAATGTATCAATATGATATTCATGTACATCTATTCTTTTTTGATCCCAACTTGTCTCTGGAATAACTAAATCAACATATCTAATTGATTCTAAAAGTGCCTTTCTTTGTTCATATGTAAAGTAACATTTTTTTTGTTTCTCATTCCAGTTAAATTCATCTGAAGATAGAACTACTACTAAATAATCTCCTAATGCCTTAGCCCTTTTTAATAAATTAATATGTCCATAATGTAGTAAATCAAAAGTTCCATATGTAATAATTCTCTTCATTTCTGTACCTCTCTTATTTCTTAAAATAGCATTTTCAAATTTTATATCTAGAGCTGACTTTGGAAGCTCTGTTTTTCTTTTCCTTTTCATTAAACCTTCAACTATATCCTTAGGATTAACTTTTTCATTTACTATTGAATTAACTGCACTAACTATTGGCATATCAACTTTGTATTGATTAGCCAATTTAATAACAGCTGGCAAAGCATTTATTCCTTCAACAACCATACCAACTTCCTTAATTGCATTTTCAATAGAATATCCCATTCCAATCAATTGACCTGCTTTATTATTTCTACTATGCTCACTCATTGATGTAACGACTAAATCTCCAATTCCAGCTAAACCATTGAAAGTTTGATCATAACATCCCATAGCAGTTCCAAGTCTCGATATTTCTGTAATTCCTCTTGTAATTAATGCTGCCTTTGTATTATCTCCATATCCTAATCCACTTGCTATACCTGTTGCAAGCGCAATAATGTTTTTTATAGTTCCAGATAATTCAACGCCAATTATATCTGTATTTGTATATACTCTCATACATGTATTTTCAAATATATTTTGTACATATTCTGCAACCTCTAAATCTTTGCATGCTGATACAATGGTTGTAGGAATGTCTCTAGAAACTTCTTCCGCATGAGTAGGACCTGAAAGGGCAACTAGTCTTACGTTTTCATGACAACCATCTTTTCTTAATTCATCTTTAATTACCTCAGTTAATGTATATAACGTATCTGATTCAATCCCTTTAGCCACATCAATAATTATCTGACCATCTTTTATATATTCTCTTGCTATAGATGCAGTTTTTCTTATAAATATAGAAGGTACTGCAAATATAATAATATCCTTATCCAAGCAAGCATCCTTTATTTCTTTAACAAAACTTATCTCTTTTGGAATAGTTACATCCGGTAGCTTAGGATGAACTCTCTTTGTAGATAATTCCTCTATTTCCTCTTCTAAAGCAGACCATACTGTTACTATGTTTCCCCCATTTGATATCACTCTTGCTAAGGCTATGCCCCATGTCCCAGCTCCTAAAATGCCTATTTTTTTCAACAGTCATTCTCCCTTCTTTATTTATTATAAATAATTCTAAAATACTAATTTAAATATTTTTCATTATCAAATTCTTCTACTTATCTATAATTATTTAACATAAATTTAATCATGTCTACATTTCATTTTACTATATTAACTATTTATGATTATTTTTATAATTTTGTAAACTTAATTGTTATTATGACTTATATTTCAGAACAAATATTATAACCACTCTCTATTTACATACTTTTACCATTATAAGATATATCTTTTCTAAAAACAACAATTCTCTATTTGCTCTCTTTTTATTCACTCTTCTATAATTGTATTTATTTTTAGGCTTCTATTAAATTCACATATCTTTCTACATCTCTTAATATAAATAGCTTAATAGTGTTATATTTATTGTATTTAAATAAAATACTAAATTTGAATTTATAATAAATATTATAATGTTATTAAAAACTATTTAACCTCCGAATGTGCTTCTTCCATTTATATAT
>NZ_JAWGSV010000247.1:0-4713 GCF_032552055.1 Clostridium sp.
TTTTATCTTCTATAGAATAAACCTCTAATTCACATCCATTTTTTATAAATTCTTCATATATCTTATTTACTATATACTTGGTATTACCACTTCCACTAAAATATAAAATAATCCCTTTCAAAACAAAGTCCCCCTATTATTAAATAATATTTTTCAGATTTACACCAAATCCTATTTTACATTATATAATAATTGTAATTTTTTGGGAATTATTTTAATATTTCATTTTTCATCCTATTTTCTATAAATCTACCATAATATTTGATTTTTCTTTATATCTCCAAAAAAGAACAGCTGATATTAACACTATTCCACAAATAATTGTATATTGTATAAATAATGGATTAGATATACTTCCAAAAAGAATAATTAATGAACCTATAGTTGCCAATATAGGGTTGATCTTTCCCTTCCATAACCCCTTAACTTCATTATCCATTCCCATCTTAAATACCTTAATATACAATAATATATACATAACATAATTTATTGTAATAGATATTTCTGAAATATCACTGTTTGGAAGTAAACTATACTTTTGAGTTATAAAGTGTATTAATAAACATACTAATGATATTATAAAGGAAACTATTGCAGAATTAACTGGCATACCTAATTTTTCATTAATAACCTTTATTTTTTCTGATTTAGGGAACATCCCTCTTAAAGCTAAAGAATAAGGAAGTCTAATATGTCCCATAACCAATCCATTAACTGTACCTAGTATTGATACTACTACAAAAGTAAGAACCATCTTTGCACCCCATGGTCCAAATAAAGTATTTGCTGCTAAATCAACATGAGCATCACCTAATGCCATAACCTTTTCTGGCCCAATTAGTACACTTATACCTATAAAGTATAAAACATAAATAGCAAGTATAAATAATGGTGCAACTACTAAGGCTTTAGGTAAATTTCTTTTAGAATCTTTAATTTCATGTCCTATAGATGTAGCAATTATCCAACCATCAAAAGAAAATGCTATAGGCGCTATAGCAGCTATCCATGTTGCAGATTTCATATGTACAATTTCATTCATTGATAATGATTTTGGATCACCAAAGAAAATACCAGCAATAGCTATTAAAATTAGTGGTATTATCTTAATAACTGTAGATAAGTTTTGAAAATATCCTCCAAGCCTTGCAGAAAGAATATTTAATATGTAAAAAATAATAATTGCTCCAAATCCAATAGATGTATGAAGAGTTAGTCCACCATCTATACCAAAAAGCATACAGATATATATTCCTGAAACCCAAGATACAACTGCAATTAAACTTGGGTAGTATAAAAAGGTATGAAACCACCCGAAAGCACAGGCAACTGAAGAATTATATGAATTTTCAGCATAAGTTATTATACCTCCTGCTTTAGAATCTCTAGATGCTAATTCTGAAATAGTTAAACTTCCAAAAATTATACCTAATGCAGCTATACAAAAAACTATAACTCCTAAGCTAATGCTTCCATTCGTAGCAATAAGTATATTATCACTTTTAAAAAATATACCAGAACCTATTACAATTCCAACTATCATTCCTATGGCTGTAAATAAACCATATTCATTTTTTTTCATAATTTTCACCTCTTTTGTAATGTCTAAAATTAAAATGCCAAATTTCTATGTACACTATATCATATATGGAGTAAAATAAGAATAAAAAATTATTAGAATTAAAACTATGTTCAAACATTCATTAATACAATAATTAAAAGGTATTAAGATAATTATATTAAATTTATTTATTGGGAGATTATTATGAAAATTTCTTTGATTTACTACTTAATTTTTATTAATATCATATCTTTTTTAACTATGTTTGTAGATAAAAAAAAGGCTATAAAAAGAAAATGGAGAATAAAAGAAAGTACCTTGTTTTTACTTTCAATTATTGGAGGTAGTCTTGGTGTACTATTAGGAATGTATTCATTTAGACATAAAACTAAACATATAAAATTCACTTTAGGAACTCCTTTAATTCTTATAGTACAAGTTTTATTATTTTTATTTATTATATATTAGGAGGGGTTATGTTTATAGAAGTAAATAATATAAAGTTATATTATGAAAAAGTAGGAAGTGGATATCCAATTATTTTGCTTCATGGTAATGGGGAAAATCTTCATATTTTTGATACCACAGTTAATATATTAAAAGATTTCTTTACTGTTTATAGTATTGATTCTAGAGGGCATGGAAAAAGCTCCCCTGTTTCAGAGTTACATTATGATGAAATGGCTGAGGATATTTATCACTTTATTTATAAACTTGAATTAGACAAGCCAATCCTATATGGATTTAGTGATGGTGGCATTACTGGACTTCTACTCTCTATAAAATATCCTAATCTTTTATCTAATTTGATTATTAGTGGTGCAAATATAAATCCGAATGGGTTGCAGAAAAAGCTGCTTATACTTTTTAAGATAATTTATAAATTTAAGAAAACAAAAGAGTATAAATTAATGTTAGAAGAGCCTAATATAACTATAGATATGTTGCATAAAATTACTACACCTACATATATAACCGTTGGTAGTAAGGATGTAATTAGAAAAGATCATACAAATCTTATACATAATAATATACGTGACAGCCAATTGAAAACTTTTGACAATGAAGACCATGGTAGCTATATTATAAATAGTTATAAGATTGCAGAGTACCTATTAGAAATATTAGTTACGATACATCAAAAAAAGTAGATTCATATATTAGAATCTACTTTTCTATTTAAATTAAGTTAATTTAATTGACTTAATTAAATATATTTCATATCTTATTAAATTAATTATACTTCCCCTTTAACAAATAAATTTGAAGTGATAAAATATGACGCTAATACTAATGTAAAAACTATAAGAGCAATTAATATAATTACTATATTGCTGCTTATATCAATTTGTGGTAATAAGTTTACTAGCTCAGTTGAAAATACCATTGGAAATACTGTTAGAAATACTAATGCAATTCTCGCCTTTTCAAATCCTAGTAATAGTTCCAGAGGAATTAATAAAGTCATCATAAATATTCCTATTCCAGCTAATATTAACATAAGGGCCCATAATGGAAAAGTTGCTTCACTACTGATTATATTAAAGTTTATCATAATAAGGTATAGTACAGCTGATATCCCCATAGATAGTAAAGTATTTATAGCTACAAAAATATATTTAGATATAATATATTCATTAATCTTAATAGGTAAAGAATAGACTAAGTAATTTACTTTGCTTTTTTCTTCATAAAAAGCGGAGTTATAACAAGTTGCCATTATAAATAGTGCTCCAGCAAAAGAAAGCATATTAGGTTCCATAATAACCATAAAAATAGCTATTCCTATTATTAAAGCCATATATTTTTTTAATGCAAATACAGTTTCAAACTGTAACAATATTAAATTAATAATCTTTTTCATATTACTTCCTCCCTGTATAGTAAAGCATTATATCTTCTAAGTTTGCTCTTTCATAAATAACTTCATTACCAAAGATATCAAAAGCTTTATTCTTATTATTTGTAAGGCCTTCAAAGTTATATCCTGTAGATTTTACTGATATCAACACCTTCTTTGTATCTTCATCTAAAAGCTCCTTCTTACCCTTTACAATTGAATGAGTTTCTAATATATAATCTTTTTCCCCCTGAAGAATTACTTGTCCTTTATATATAAAAATTATATAGTCAGCACACTTTTCTAAATCACTAGTTATATGAGTAGAGTAAAATACTGTATTTTCATCCTCTTCCATCTGTTCTTGTAAAACTTCTAAAAATTCACTCCTAACAACTGGATCTAAATTTGCTGTAGGCTCATCCATTATTAAAACTTTAGGTTTTGTAGCTAAGGCCATAGTAAGTTCGAATTGTTTCTTTTTCCCCTTAGATAACTTTCCATAAACTAATGATTCATCTAAGCCAAATTTTTCTGTAAGTTTTTTATATAAAGTTTCATCCCATTTTTTATAGAACCTTGAAACTGTCTTTTTTATATTTTTAAGTTTACTTTCTTCTAAAAACCCACAAGTCTCACCTACAAAAGCTAAAGTTTCTTTAATATCAGTATTAGTTCTAATATCTTCTCCTAACACTAAAATTTCACCTTTATCTGCTTTTACCATATTCATAATAGCCTTAATAGTAGTTGTTTTTCCTGATCCATTAGGTCCTATAAAACCTGTAATAAAACCTTTTTTCACTACTAGCTCATTAATATCTAGTTTAAATTTATTGTAGCTCTTTTCTAATCCCTTAATTTCAATAGCTTCCATATCTATACCTCCTCATATAAGCTTTTAACAATATCAATAGTTTCTTCTAAAGTTAATCCTATTGCTTTTGCAGAAATTATTGTTTCTTCTAACTTATTCTCTATTTCATACATAGCAACTTCTCTAAGTCTCTCATTATTAGCTTCAGCAACGAAAGTTCCCTTTCCTACTACTGTTTTTATAAAGCCTTCTTTTTCTAATTCCTCATAAGCTCTTTTAGTAGTTATTATACTTACTTTTAATTCCTTAGCTAAAGTTCTAATAGAGGGCAGAGGCTCTCCAGGTTTTAATAACATATTTACTATTTGATTCTTTATTTGACTTTCTATTTGTTCATATAATGGCACTTGTGAAGAATTACTAATTATAATATTCAACTTTTCACCTCCAAGTGTATATCAAGTGTATATATACTCTATATACATATATTATTAC
>NZ_JAWGSV010000248.1:0-4691 GCF_032552055.1 Clostridium sp.
TTTAATAGATCTTTTATATCATCTTATTAATAATTTTCATTATCTTACATACGAAAAAGAAGAACTTAAAGAAAAAACTGAACAGTTAGCTAGGTATCATAGGATTTCAAAATATATATTTAATAACTATGATAGTAATATAACTTTACAAGAAATAGCTAAGAAAGAATTCTTAAGTCCTCATTATTTATCTCATGAGATTAAATATGCTACTGGCTATAGCTTTACTGATCTAGTAAATTTAACTAGAGTTGAAGAATCAGTTAAACTTCTATTAGATAGCGATTTAAGTATATCCGAAATTTCTGATGAAGTTGGTTTTTCCCATGTTAGGTATTTAAATAAGAACTTTAAAATCTATTATGGTTGTACTCCACTTCAATATAGAAAGAAAAATAAGCTTACTGAAAAAGAGTTTGAAGCAAGTAAGAAAATAGAAATCTTAAATTTAGAAGATGCCTTAGAATATCTATCTTCAGAGTTAGATGATTACGAAAGATTTAATTATGAAAATAAACTATGGAAGATTCATATAGATATGGATGAAAACCTTGGTGAGTTTGATAAGGCTTATAATGAAATAATTAATTTAGATGATGCCTTTGACTTGTTACTTGAAGATAATAAGGATATTTTAGAAGAAATTCAAGAGGAACTTCATTTTAAATATGCAAGACTAGAAAATATGTTTAATAGTGATATGGGGGTATTTCCTAAAGCTGATTTTTATAACTGGAATAAAGCAAAAAGTGTCATTGAATTTTTAGATTATATAGCTTTAAAACCATTAATACTTATTGATAACCCTAACTTTACACTAGAGAAATATAAGCATATATTAAATAGCTTCTTTGAATATTTTTCAGAAATGGATTATATTGATGTAACAGAATTTAAATTTCAATTTACTCCTGCCATATCAAGGGCTATAAGAGAAGAGTTATCTCTATTTATAAGAGAAATATATTCAATCGATGTCTTAGAAGAAGACTTTTCTTGTGAAAAGGACCTAAATAAGATTTATGATACAGCTTTTATGCTTCCCTATATAATTCATAATACATTATTTAACAACAATTCTCTTAACTTTTTAAGAGCCTTCGATGTACTAGAAAAAGTTATTAGCTTAACTAATGAGGTATTTATAGGGGCACCTGGACTTGTAAATGATATGGGAATCAAAAAACCTTCATATTATGCCTATTATTTACTTAACAAGTTGGGTGATGAGATAGTTGCTATGGAAAATGGATATATAGTTACTAAGAAAGACGATGAATATTGTATTTTATTATACTCATACACTGATGAACTTTCTGATATGGAAAGTCTTCAAGATATTATTAATAAAAAAGGTAAAAGAAAGCTTTATAAAAGAAAGTTTTCACTAAATATCGAAAATATAAAAAAATCATCAAGAATCACAACTTATGAAATAAGTGAAGGAGTTGGTTCTTCTTATAATTATTGGCTATCTATGGGTTCCCCTGATAGGTTAAATAAAGAAGAAAAAGAAATACTATACAGAGCTTCCTTCCCTAAAATAGAATTTAAGTATTCTAAGAAAAATACAATCTTAAATATAATTACAGAGCTTAAAGGCTATTCTGCCAAGCTAATATTGATAAAAAACATTAAATAAAAGTACAGAGAAACCACTTATTAGGGTTTCTTTGTACTTTTTTACTTTTATATTTATTAAAGTAATAACTTAAATGTACATAAAATTAAACATTTAAGTCAATGCAATAAAAAAATAATTACAGTATACTTTAAATATAATAAATGTTGTAATTTATAGAAAGGATTGATTTTAATGAGAGGCTTATTTTTCGTACCAAGCGTATTTTCTAAATATTCATTAGCAAATATAATATCATCAATTTTACACCCAATTAAACATTATATTAACTTATAATTTTATTTTGAAATAAACTGTTTTATATAAATATTTAATATCTAAAACTTATATATTAATTGTTACTTTTAATCTTTATTTATTAATTCGAATATTAACTAAGGTTTTAGAAAACAATTGATACTTCAAATCTTGTAATTTTCAAATACAATTACAATTAAATAATCCAAAAATTACAGAAGGTGTATAATTAATTTTCTTTAGTAGGAAAACTAATTATACACCTTCTATTTACTATATTTAATCTCTCTCCAATTTCATCGCTAATGTAAAGTATTTTAAAGAATCTTTAACTTCACCAAGCTTATAATACATATTAGCCATATCTAAATATCTTTCATATCTCTTTTCTTTATTAGCAAATTTAAATAGGGAGTCCAAAGATAAATTCATATACATTTCAGCTTCTCTATATAAGCCCTTCTTTTGTAATATCATTCCCTTCAAGTAATAAGCTTGTTCGATTAATAGTATATCATCTGTATCAATTGCTGAGTTTAAAGCTTTATCTGTTATATCATATGCTATATCATACTCTCCATTTTCATACAGTGTATTTATACTATTATTTAAAAACTTAACATATTTCTTTTTATCATCTGTTGGAAATAGTTCTATACCTTCTAATGTTTCCTTTATAGCTTTTTCTCTTTCCTTAGCATAGAAATAGCTTTCACCATTCTTCCCCTTAGAAATAGCTAAAATCATAGGATTCTCTTTTTTATATTTGTAAGAAAGCTCTATATATTTTTCTATATCACCTTTCTTAAGTTTAATACATGCATTTGCAAAACTATGATATATATCCCCTTTATCTAGCTCATCATCTATAAAGTCAATAAACTTCATTGCCTCTTCTAAAGCTCTATAAGCATCTTCAATATTACCTAATTTTTCATAGCACTTACCTTCTCTATAGCATGTATATGCATACTTAACTTTGTCGAAATCTCCATCACCTTTAATAAGCTCTCTTGCCCTACTATAATAATTAATAGCCTCATTATATTCCTTTATTCTATAAAAGAATGTAGCCATATCAAAATAATAAGTTATAGTATTTTCCTTAGTATTATTCTTCTGATATAAATCATAATACTGTGATACTATTAATTGAATATTTTCAATCTTATTCTCTTTTACGTAGTAGTTAAAAAGTAAATGTATTAATTCGAAAGCTAACCCACTGTAAGAATATTCTAAAGCGTAATTTAAATTGTGCTCAATAACATCAGACATATCACTTTCAGAAACATTATTGCTTCTTATTAGCTCAAGATTACCATTTATTTGTTCTTCCACATCTTTTACTAAGTAGCTATAGTCAAGCGAAAGTTTATCAGATATATATTCTAAAATATCCTTATCTGCTTTAATCTTTCCATTTTCTATGCAGCTCATCTTTGATATAGAGACCTTATTTCCACATAATTCTTTTAAAGTTATCCCCTGATATACCCTTGCTCTTTTAATTTTTTCTCCAGTTGATAAAATCTCCATTTGAAACCCCCAATTGATTAATTTTTAAGTATTCCTATTTTCCTAAAAATATTAACCCCTTCATCAAGATACTTAGCTGCTTCTGCATCATTTTTTCTGTCAATATAAAATTTACCTAACATAACTGCAAGCTGCGCCACTTGCTTTAGCAAATCATTTTTCTTAGCTAAGTTATAAGTATCTATTAAAATATACTCAGCTTCTCTAGATAATTCTTTCAATGTATATACTCTATACCAAATTAAGTTAACACCTATAATAACTTCTATTTCATTCTCATCTATATATAAATTGATTTCTTCTAATACTTCTTCACATTTTGAAATATTCTTTAGTTTAATATAGTTTTCACATATGTTCATTAAGGTTTCTACAACCCTCTTATCTTTTCTTCTAATTCTTATATCCTTAGATATTTCATAATGTCTAAAGGATTCTTCTATATTCTCAAATTCATAGAATAACCTTCCAAGGTTATTTTCTATTTCAGAAATATTACTTAATTCATCTAATTCTTTATAAACTTCCAAGGTCTTTTGCGAGTATTTTATAGCATTAGTTAAATCACCTTTTTTATTATACTCTTCAGATATTAATAAAAGAGTTTTTGCATACTCTTCTTTATTATGGACTTGTTCAAACTTACTTTTTGCTAAGAAGGAATAATCTATAGCTTTTCCAATATTCTCAGTTTTAAAATAAGCTTTTGCCATATAATAATATATTTCTCCAAGTAACGAATCGTTTCCAATATTATTATCTAAATATACCTTTTCAGCTTGTCTTAAATAACTGCTTGAAGAATGGTAAGCCTTTAGCTTTAAAGTTATTCGTCCTAAATTTAAAAAGGTTTTTATAATTTCCTCATAATTATTATTCTTTATAAAAATTACATTTGAAGATAAGAAAAACTGCTGAGCTAATGTAAACTCTCCTTTAGCCATATATATTTTTGCTCTTAAATACAAGATTTTAGCCTTCCTATATTCAAGGTTGTATTTTTCTACATAATATAAAGCATTTTCTATGTACTTTTCACCAGTTATATAATCTCCAGATAATACGTATGATTCAGCAATTTGCTCATAATATATACTTATCTTTTCAGCTTGAGTTTCTTCTGATTCCATTAAATATTCAACAGAAGTTTGTAATGTAGCTGCTAAATACTCTAATAGATCCATAGAAGGATTAGATCTGCCTGACTCAACTAAACTAATTTGTCCAGGAGTAATTCTATCCCCTGCTAAATCCTTAAGAGTCATATCTAATT
>NZ_JAWGSV010000249.1:0-4681 GCF_032552055.1 Clostridium sp.
TCTTATCTCTTATCTCTATTGTAAGTAATAATCCTATTTAATTTAATTGATTTATAATAAGTCATCTCTGAATTATTAACTTCTATTATTTAATTAGCAATTAAAAAGAGGCTGTTTACACAGCCCCCTTAAAATTAATTCTTTGCTTGTATCATATCTTTAACTTTCATAAGTCTAGTTAAAGCTCCTCTTTCATTTTCATCAAGCTTCATTCTAATATACTTGATAGTTTCTTGAAGAGAAGGAATAGTCATATATTCAAGAGCATTAACTCTTCTTCTAGTCTTTTCTATTTCATCTGCCATAAGCTGAGTTGACTTTTCAACTTCTGCAAGTTCTAATAACTTTGGAAGTATAGTATATAGCTTAGAAATAGAATCATCTAGTTCTGATGATGTGCTTGCAAATCCATATGGGAATATGCTCCCTTCATCACCTTCTAGCTGTCTATGAAAGTCCATTTTAGGAACATTAACACTCATTATATTCTTAGTTCCTACTTCAACAGAAATACTTTCTTTCGGATAAGCTACTGCCTCTTCTAGAAATTCTGAGCTCATAACAGCTCTAGCCATAACAAAGTCCTTAAGTGCTCCTTGAAGCTCTGCTTCTACAGATTTTCTTAATTCATTATTATATTTGACAAGATTAACGAATTGCCTCATAAGCTCATCTTGCTTATCCTTTAAAAGTTTATGTCCCCTTGTAGCTGTAGCTAATCTCTTTTTTAGCTTAGACATCTCCATTCTAGTAGGATTGACATTTAATCTTGCCATGGCTATTCTTCATCTCCCTTTGGCATATACTTTTCAAGATATTCATCTCTGATTCTCTTAAGTTCAGTCTTTGGAAGTATCTTTAAAAGTTTCCATCCTAATTCTAATGTTTCTTCTATACTTCTATTTGCTGTAAATCCTTGAGAAACATATTGTTCTTCAAAGGCTTCAGCAAATTTAGCATATTGCTTATCTATATCTGATAATGCTGATTCTCCTAATATTGCAGATAATTCTTTAGCTTGCTTTCCTTGTGCGTAAGCTGAGAATAATTGGTTCATAGTATCAGCATGGTCTTCTCTAGTCTTATTCTTTCCTATACCCTTATCTTTAAGTCTTGATAATGAAGGAAGAACATCTATTGGAGGCATAATACCTTTCTTATATAACTCTCTTGAAAGGATAATTTGACCTTCTGTAATATATCCAGTTAAGTCTGGAATTGGATGTGTCTTATCTTCTTCAGGCATAGTCAATATAGGAATTTGAGTAATTGATCCTTCTTTACCTCTAAGTCTTCCAGCTCTTTCATATAAAGTTGAAAGGTTAGTATATAGGTAACCTGGATATCCCCTTCTACCTGGAACTTCTTTTCTAGCTGCAGAAACTTCTCTTAAAGCTTCTGCATAGTTAGTTATATCAGTCATAATAACTAGTACGTGCATTCCCTTTTCATAAGCTAAGAATTCAGCTGTAGTAAGAGCCATTCTAGGTGTAGCTATTCTTTCGATAGCTGGGTCTGATGCAAGGTTCATAAATAATACTGAATTATCTATAGCACCAGTCTTATTAAATTCATCTACGAAGAATTGAGATTCTTCAAATGTAATACCTATAGCAGCAAATACAACTGCGAAGTTAGAATCTGAGTTTAAAACTTTCGCTTGTCTTGCAATTTGTGCTGCTAATTGTGCATGAGGAAGTCCTGATGCTGAGAAAACAGGTAGCTTTTGTCCTCTAACTAAAGTATTAAGTCCATCTATTGCAGATATTCCTGTTTGAATAAATTCTGATGGATAATCTCTAGATACTGGATTTATAGCTTCTCCATTTATATCTAATCTCTTTTCAGGTATAATATTTGGACCATTATCTATTGGGTGTCCCATACCATCAAAGATTCTACCTAGCATATCTTCAGAAACCCCTAGTTCAAGAGGTCTTCCTAAGAATCTTGCCTTAGTTTCTTTTAAGTTAATTCCTGATGATCCTTCAAAAAGTTGAACCATAGCTCTAGTTCCGTTTATTTCAAGAACTTGACCTCTTCTGATTTCACCAGTTTGAAGTTCAACTTCAACTAACTCATCATATTTAACGCCTTCAACACCTTCAACTACCATTAAAGGCCCTACAACTTCTGTAACTGTCTTATATTCTTTAAGCATTTAGAACCCCTCCTTTTTCGTTGATTAATGTATCAATAGCCGATTTTAATTCTGCTTCAATTTCATTCATTCTGCTTAGATTTTCTTCAGGAATATACTTACTTCTAGCAATCTTATCTCTAATTTCACTTAAAGCTAAGATTTCATTTAAATATACTCCAGCCTTTAATGCTCTTTCTGCTTCCTTCTTAAATAGAAGTATTAACTTTAACATCTTATATTGTTTATCTAATGATGCATATGTATCAACTTCATGGAAAGCATTTTGTTGAAGATAATCTTCTCTAATTGACTTAGATACCTCTAACTTTAATCTATCATTTTCTGATAAAGCATCGATACCAACAAGACTCACTATTTCTTGTAATCCTGATTCTTCTTGAAGTAAAGTCATAGCTTCTTGTCTTAATGAAGACCAATCAGAAGATACTTCATTATTCATCCACTCATCAATTGTATCTGCATATAATGAATATGAATTTAACCAGTTAATTGATGGGAAGTGTCTCTTATAAGCAAGTTGAGCATCAAGTCCCCAGAATACCTTAACTATTCTAAGTGTTGCTTGAGTAACTGGCTCAGAAAGGTCTCCTCCTGGAGGTGAAACTGCTCCTATAGCCGTAACAGCTCCTTCTCTACCATCTTTACCTAGACAAACAACTTTACCAGCTCTTTCATAGTAGTCAGCAAGTCTTGATCCAAGGTAAGCTGGATATCCTTCATCTCCTGGCATTTCTTCAAGTCTACCAGACATTTCTCTTAAAGCTTCTGCCCATCTTGAAGTTGAGTCAGCCATTATCGAAACTGAATATCCCATATCTCTAAAGTATTCAGCTATAGTTATACCTGTATATATACAAGCTTCTCTAGCTGCAACTGGCATGTTTGAAGTATTAGCAATAAGTACTGTTCTCTTCATTAAGCTTTGGCCAGTCTTAGGGTCTTTTAGTTCTGGAAACTCATTTAGAACGTCTGTCATTTCGTTACCACGTTCTCCACAACCAACATAAACAACTATTTCAGTATCTCCCCACTTAGCAATTTGGTGTTGAACTACTGTTTTACCAGCTCCGAATGGTCCTGGTACTGCAGCTGCTCCACCTTTAGCAACTGGGAAGAATGTATCTACAACTCTTTGACCTGTAGTCATTGGAGCATCTGGTTTTAACTTTCTTGCATATGGTCTACCTTTTCTTGCTGGCCATTTTTGCATTAATGTTAATTCCTTATCACCTTTTTCAGTTTCTACTATACATACAGTATCAACTATAGTGAAATCTCCTGCTTTTATTTCTTTTATTGTTCCTTTAACTCCATAAGGTACCATTATCTTATGAAGAACAACTGTAGTTTCTTGAACTGTTCCAATTACATCTCCAGCTTCAACTACATCTCCTACTTTAGCAGTAGGAACAAAGTTCCAAATTCTTTCTCTATCTAATGACTTTACAGCTACACCCTTAGTTAAAAACTGTGAGTTTGCAGCCTTTGCAAAAGCATCTAGAGGTCTTTGGATACCATCGAACATAGACTCAATAAGTCCTGGTCCTAATTCTATACTTAATGGCTCACCAGTAGTAACTACTGGGTCCCCAGGTCCAATTCCTGTAGTTTCCTCATAAACTTGGATAGATGCCTTATCGCCTCTCATTTCAATGATTTCTCCGATAAGACCTTTTTCTCCAACCTTAACCATGTCGAATATATTTGCATTTTCCATTCCCTCAGCAACTACTAAGGGACCTGCAACTTTAATTATCTTTCCGGTCTTCAACGTACTAACCTACCTTCCTATAAAATATTAACGCCTACAGCTTTTTCCACACTATCACTAATTCTCTTAAGTCCTATATTTAATGAACCTTGATTACTTGGAATTAATATTACAGCAGGAAGTACCTCTTCATTGTAACGTGCTATAGTTTCTTCTATTGTTTGCGCTATTTGTTCAGTTACAAAGATTACTGCGTAATTGCTTCTTGCACAGCTATCTACTGCTTTTCTAGCTTCATCAGCATCTACTACTGGGAATACATCTATTCCTAGAGCCTTGAAAGCTAAAACTGAATCCTTATCTCCAACAACACCTATTTTCTTATGCATATATATCACGCAACCTTTCTCTTATTACTTCCTCAGCAATATTATTAAGCTTGCCAACCATTATAATTCTTATTACTTTTATTTCAGTTTCTTTAGCATATATATATGATAAAATCTTCTCTGGTCCAAAAGTAACTAACTTAGAATCTTTCATTAATTCCATAATGTAATTATCACTTAACTTTTCTAAAAGACTTGCAGATTCTGTTGCTATATATCCTTCAAACCCTTCTTTAATTAAGTCTGAATAAATAGTACTTTGAAGTTTAGCCATTATATTTTCTGGTGATTCATTTAATAAAGCAACTAGTTTACTGCTATCTATTGCCCCACCATTAACTATAACTTCCTCAGCAAAGTCTCTTCCTTTGTTTTGCTTTTTAATTCTAAGTAATGTTCTTATATTAGTAGAATCTA
>NZ_JAWGSV010000250.1:0-4622 GCF_032552055.1 Clostridium sp.
AAATAAATATGATTAGTTGCATAAATTTATTAATATAATAATGTTTTTTAAAGTAGAATTAATACATATATTAATAGAATAATAACATAATTACTACAAGATATTGAAAGATGATATTTATAAATATTAAATTCATTATATATGAGAGGTTTATTGTGATATACTATTGATTGAAAATTATTATCATTACATACATGAAAAGGATGAATTTAATGGAAAATATAAATAAATTACAAAGTTTTATAATACTAGGTATGGTTAGCTTAGGAATATTAATTGGGCAAATAGATTTTATTAGTATATATTCTGAATACTTAATAATGCCAGCACTTATGATAATGCTGTTTTTAGTATTTTTACAAATACCTATAAAAGAAATAGGTAAGTCTTTTAAGAATTTAAAGTTTAGCATAACTTCAATTACTATTAATTTTATATGGACTCCGATATTAATATTTATATTAGGAAGATTATTTTTAAATAATGAACCTGAATTATTAATTGGATTTGTAATGCTAATGGTAACACCTTGTACTGACTGGTATTTAATTTTTACTGGAATAGCTAAGGGGAATGTTGCATTAAGTTCCTCTATATTACCACTTAATTTAATACTTCAATTAATATTATTACCAGTATATATATTTATATTTGGTGGGACAAGTGTTAAAATAGATGCTATTAGCTTAGGAAAAGGAGTTATTTATAGTTTAATAATACCGTTACTTTTTGCAAGTATATGTAGATATATCATTATAAAAAAGGTTAAAAGTAATGAACTAAGTGATAAGCTAATGAGTAAGGCTTGTGATTACCAAGGATATTTCTTAAATATCGCGATAATAGCTATGTTTGCATCTCAGGGGAGGGTACTTTTAAGTAATTTAAATACATTACTTATATTATTAATTCCTATATTACTATTTTTCTCTATTAATTTTGTAGTGGGCAGGTTTATAGGAAGAAAGTTAAATTTAAGTTATGAAGATAGTGTATCTTTAAATTTAACAACATTAGCTAGAAATTCTCCTATTGCATTAGCTATAGCTGTTGCTACTTTTCCAGATAAACCTTTAATCGCTTTAGCACTAATAATTGGACCATTAATAGAGTTACCTGTGCTGTTTATAATATCAAAAGTCTTATTGAAAATAAGGCATAGACATATAATACAATAAATATGTACAATTAATGCAAGTGGCTTTATAAAGGTTATTGTGGTAGGTTAATTTGAAGTTATTATTAAGTATTTTTATAACTTTAATATTATTTCTATTCTTTGTATGGGCATTGGTAGAATAATTTTAACCTTTATAAATTCAAGAAGAGTTAAATAAAAGATAGAATAATTTAAATATAAAATACTTAGAAGGAATTTTATATGATTAAAGTAGACAAGTTAAATAATATAAATGAAGACGATATAAGAAATATCCTAAAAGTATGGGAGTCATCAGTTAGAGCAACCCATGATTTTTTAAGTGAAGAAGATATATTATCACTTACACCCAATGTTGTAGAAGGTGCTGATTACGTTAATGATCTTTTATGTGTAAGAAATGACAAAGGAATTATTAAAGCTTTTATGGGAGTACATAATAATAAAATTGAGATGTTATTTATAAGTGATGAATGTAGGGGTGTGGGTATCGGTAAAAAGCTAATAGAATATGCAATAAAGGTTTTAAATGTAAATTATGTAGATGTAAATGAGCAAAATCTTCAAGCAGTTGGATTTTATAAACATATGGGGTTTGAAGTTTTTGAAAGATCAGACGTTGATGAGCAGGGAAATCCATTCCCAATACTTCATATGAAATTAAACTAAGGAGCGATTAAAAATGAAAAAGAAAGTGGCATTTATATGTGTTCATAATTCTTGTAGATCACAAATTGCAGAGGCATTAGGTAAATTATATGGGAGTGAAGTTTTTGAAAGTTATTCAGCAGGAACAGAAACTAAGCCACAAATAAACCAAGATGCAGTTAGAATTGTTAAAGATATATATAATATTGATATGAATAAAACTCAAAAATCTAAACTGTTAACAGATATACCAGAGGTAGATATTGCTATAAAAATGGGATGTAATGTTATATGTCCTACTGTATTTGCACAGCATATAGAGGATTGGGGATTAGAAGATCCTACTGGGAAAAGTGATGATGAGTTTATTAAGGTAATTAATAATATAGAAGAAAAAATTAAAGGTTTAATATATAGAATTAATAATAGAGAATTTTAAAAATAAAATGGCTGTCTTTAGGACGGTCATTTTATTTAAAAAGGTTGTCCTTTAATCTCAATCTTGTTATTATATATTGGGAAGAAAGTTTATCCCATCGCTACCATTGCGAACACTCCCACCTTCTATAAGTGAGAGCTAAGCACTGCTACGCGCCTGGATTAGTTCTTCTAACCTTCAGATGGAGCACGGGGTATTCCTGTTAAGAAAACTCCACCTGAAGATAAGAATCACTTTATAAAATAGAGGTGGATGATGATAATGGAAATGCCACAAGTAAAACTAAATAATTTTGAAGGGCCCTTTGATTTATTACTACATTTAATTAAAAAGAATGAAATGGATATTTATAATGTAGAAATATATAAAATAACTAATCAATATTTAAAACATTTAGATGATATGAAGGTTATGGACCTTGAAATAACTTCAGAATTTATAGTAGTTGCTGCAACTTTAATTGAAATAAAGTCTAAGAAGCTTTTACCAGTAGTTAAAGTAGATGAAGAAAATGAAGAAGATATAGAAAAGCGTCTTATGGAAAGACTTATTGAATATAGAAAAATAAAGGGTGCTGCAATATTTTTAAGAGATAGGTTTATAAAATCAGGTGATATTTATACAAAGAAGCCTGAAATAATTGAAGATACAAGAAGTGAAAATAAAGATGAAGATTTACTTAAGAATACAACTCTATTAGACTTATATAATCTTTACAATAGTTTAATAGAAAATTTTCTTATGAAACAAAATAAAGCTAATGTAATTCAAAGAAAGATATACGTTGATAAATATAAGATAGAAGATAAGATGAATGAGCTTGTTGAGAGAATAGAAAATGAGTCAATAATAAAATTTAAAGAAATAATTGAGGATAGTGAATGTAAGCTAGAAGCAGTTGTAACTTTCTTAGCGCTTTTAGAGCTTATAAAGATAAGAATTGTAAAAGTATATCAAGATGAAAGCTTTGATGATATTTTAATTGAAAGGAGAAGGGGAAATGAGTAAATTAGAAATTAGACAATATGAATTTGAAGAATTATCTGAAAAGCCAAGGATAAAGTCTGTAATTGAATCCTTACTTTTTGTAAGTGGAGATCCTCTTTCAATAAAAGATATAACTAATGCTTTAGAATCTAATATTAAAGTAGTTAAAGAAGTGTTAGATGAGATGATTTTAGAATATGATGATGAAAAAAGAGGCATAAAGATTATTTCTATAAATGGTGAGTATCAGTTAGTTACTAAAGCTGAAAATGGTGATTATATTCAAAAATTACTAAAGAAGAATAAAAGACAATCATTATCACAAGCGTCTTTAGAAAGCTTAGCAATAATTGCTTATAAACAACCTATAACAAGAGTTGATATAGATGAAATAAGAGGAGTTAAGTCTGAAAGTGCTATGCAAAGACTTATAGAAAAAGACTTAATTAAGGAAGTTGGACGATTAGAAGTGCCAGGAAGACCAGTATTATTTGGAACTACAGAAGAATTCTTAAGACAATTTGGATTAAGAGAATTAAATGAATTGCCTTCATTAGATATTTATAATGAAGACAATTCAATAATTGAAGAAATGAGTAGTATCGTCGAAGGTAAAGAAGATAAGTAAATAGAGTATGAAAAATAGTATAGACTATTGATGTATGTTACTAGAAGAGGAATCACAGTCATCTAAATCAGTATTTGAAGATGCGGTGCTTCCTTTTTTCTTATCTTCATTGAAAAAGCCCTTTATCATATCAATAACTTGAGGAACAGAATCTACAATTCTATCATATGTATTATTCTGATCTACAGGAAGTAATCTTACAGCATCATTTCTAAGAACTAAGAATGCAACGGGCTTTACTGTAATTCCAGCTCCTGATCCACCTCCAAAAGGATGTTTAGTTACTTCTTCAAGTGGTACCTTACATTCGTGACCAAATTCACTTCCACCAGAAACAAATCCAAAAGTTAATTTTGAAATTGGAATTATATAACTGCCATCTTTGGTTTCAACTGGATCTCCAATTACAGTATTAACATCTATCATATCCTTTAGATTTTCCATAGTACTTTTCATTAAATTTTCAATAGGGTGTTGGTTTGTCATAGTTTTCTCCCTAGCTTAGGGAGTCACCTCCTTATATTCTAAAGATTTATAAAATAAGAACAATATATATATAATATTAGCAATATTAAAATAAAATATACCAGTTATACCAAAAGATAAATGTTTCTTATTAAATTCTGGAGTTATATTTAATCTTAAACTATTTACTTCAAAAACTATTGATAAAATATAATATATAAAACCAGGCACAATATTTAAAATTCCATAAAGAAGAGCGCAAAGTGCAGCATCTTCAATTCCATAATCTAAGTAAC
>NZ_JAWGSV010000251.1:0-4616 GCF_032552055.1 Clostridium sp.
ATCATCAAGAGTAATATAAGATGAATAAGAAGTTTCTATAAGATTAATAGCTTTTTAAAATTTTAATATTTGAGATTGTTTTAACTTATTGACATTATTATATGAATAAAAATTATTTTTAATTATTAATCCTAATAATTCGTAAAGCTTACCTTGAACTATAAATTCATATCCTGGAAATTTTTGTTTATTGCATCAAATAAATCACATATAATATCATGTATTTCAATACTTTTTCGAGAAAAAAAATCATTAATTATTAATGTATGATCAATTATTTCGGATATTATTTTGCTACATACATTATTATCTTTTAAAATAAAATTGATATCAAAAACAATACATTCATAGACACAATTATTAGGATTGCCACCGTGTAAAACACCATCATGAATTAGTATTATATCTCCTGCTTTAGCACATAATTCTTTCTCATCTAATAAAATTGTAAATTCTCCTTCTAATATTCTTATTATTTCATATTCAATATGCCAATAATAGGCATTACATATTCAATGTGATTTTTATCAACATGATAAAAATCTATTGGAAAATCAAATGTACCTCTTTGTTTATTTTCTTTAAAATTTAAATACTTCATAAATCTCCTAAAAGTGGATATTATTATACTTTATTTAAATTACAGCAAGTAATTTAAATAAAACAGCTATATAATAACATTAAGAAAAGCATAGGAGGGATACAATGTTTAATAATAGATTAATTGGTGATTATCCTGTTATTGGTATAAGACCTACCATAGATGGGAGAAGAGGAATATTAAAGGTGAGAGAATCTCTTGAAGATCAAACTATGAGTATGGCGAAAGCCACAGCTGATCTTTTTAGAAATAATTTGAAATATTCTAATGGAGAGCCTGTAAAGGTTGTAATAGCTGATACAACAATAGGGGAGTAGGAGAAGCAGCTGCTTGTGCCAATAAATTTAAAAAGGAAGGTGTAGATATAACATTAACAGTAACACCTTGCTGGTGCTATGGATCAGAAACAATGGATATGGATCCTATGACTATTAAAGGGGTATGGGGATTTAATGGAACAGAAAGACCAGGAGCGGTTTATTTAGCAGCAGTTTTAGCAGCACATGCACAAAAGGGTTTACCTGCATTTGGAATATATGGACATGATGTTCAAGATGTAGATGAAAAAGAGATACCAGAAGATGTTAAGGAGAAGTTGCTTAGATTTTGAAGACCAGCTATAGCTGTAGCAACAATGAGAGGCAAATCATATCTTCAAATTGGATCTATATGTATGGGGATAGCAGGTTCAATTATTAATACTGATTTCTTTGAAAAGTATCTAGGAATGAGAGTAGAGTCAGTTGATGAGGTTGAAATAATTCGTAGAATGACAGAAGGAATTTATGATGAAAAAGAATATAATAAAGCTTTAAAGTGGGTAAAATCTAATTGTAAACAAGGATTTGATAAAAATCCAGAAAGAATTCAAAAATCTGAAGAAGAAAAAGAAAAAGAAAAAGATTTAGAATTTGTAGTTAAGATGATGTGTATAATAAAAGATTTATATAATGGAAATCCGAATATTCCTAAAGGATGCGAAGAGGAGATGATTGGACATATTGGTGCTGATTTAATTACATTATGTTCAATGTTAAGAATCCCTGTATGTATGCATAATGTTTCAGAGGATAAAATATTTAGACCAGCATTATGGATTTAAAAGATATAGAAAGTAGTATTACCAGCAAATTTAATATAATTGAAAGATTATCTTAAATTTGTTTTTTTTATATGGTATGATATAATATTTTACAAAATATTATTATTGAATTTATAAGAATTAATAAATATAAAAAATAGAGTATTTTATGAGCGAGTATAAATAATAACTTTGGTGGGGTGCTATATTTGAAGAATGAAGATAAAATAAGGATGGTTATATCAACTTTAAGTAAAGATATTTTAGATAAAGGTGGAAAAGGAATTACAGCACAAGATATAAGTGAGGTATTGGGAATAAAAAGAAATGTTATAAGTCACTTTCTTAATAAAATGGTGGATGATGGAACTGTTGTAAAGACCAAAACAAGACCAGTTTATTTTTTATATAAAGAAGTGGCAGAGTCATTAAATGAAAATAAATTAGATTTAGAAGATGATGTATTTAAAAAGCTTATAGGAAGCAATGGAAGCTTAGCAGAGGCAGTGGAAGAGTGTAAGTCAGCAACATTATACCCTAATAATGGTTTACCAATACTATTAACTGGTAGTAGCGGTGTTGGGAAAAGCTTTATGGCTAAACTTATATATGAGTATGCGAAATCTAAAAAAGTTATAAAAGAAGATGCTAAGTTCATTACTTTTAATTGTGCGGAGTATTCTAATAATAAAGAATTATTATCTTCAAAGTTATTTGGATATGTAAAAGGTGCTTTTACAGGGGCCGAGGTAGAGTCAAAAGGAATAATTGAAGAAGCAGAGAATGGATATTTATTTCTTGATGAAATTCATAGATTATCACCAGAGGGACAAGAAAAGCTATTTTTATTACTTGATAAAGGGATTTTTAGTAGAGTCGGTGAAAATGGAAGTGTTAGAAGAAGTAATGTTAGACTAATATTTGCAACAACTGAAAAGTTAGATAAATTTTTAATTGATACTTTCATAAGAAGAATACCAATAATTATTAACTTGCCTAATGTAAATTGTAGACCAATTGATGAAAGAATCGAACTTATAAAGAGATTTTATAAAGAAGAAAGAGATATATTAGGAAAAAATATAATTATTGATAAAAAAGTTGTCAATATTTTATTAGCTATGAATTCTATTGGAAATGTTGGGGCTCTTAAAAATGCAGTTAAATATAGTTGTGCAAGTAGCTTTAGAAAAAATATATATGGCGATGTTATAGTTGAAGTTAAACATTTACCTAAGAATATAGTTAAGATAAAAGAAGTAAAAAATATTTATAATTTAAAAAATATGTGTATTACTGAAGAGGATAATATAGTTGATGAAGTGTCAAATTTTGAAACGGAAAAAACATACAATAAATATATTAGCTATATGGAGGAAATATACGAAGAAACTGAAAGGTATGAAGAAAACTTAATAAGTTCTGAAGAATATAAAAAAATACTAAGTATAAAATTGAATAAAATAGACTCAATTTTTATTGAAGAAAGTGAAAATTTACATAATGGCATAGGATTTAAAGTTTTAATAAATACTATTGAAATAGCCCTAAAGGATTTAGAAAAAAAATATGGGATGAAATTTTATAAAAATACAGCAAGATCAATAGCAAATATCTTTATGTTTTTTAAAAATAATAAAAATGCAAATAACATGGGTATTGTTTCAATTGAAGAAAGTATATTAAAGATAATAAAAGCTAAAAATTTTAAATATAATTATATAGCAAAAAATTTCTTGGAAAATATTGAAGAGAGTATTGGGATAAGCTTTGGTATAAATGAAGAGACATATATTAGTTTATATATTTTTTTACTTATAAAAATAAATCATTTGAGTGACATAGATGCGGTTATAGTAGCACATGGGCAATCAACAGCAACAAGTATAGCAAGTGCTGTAAATCAATTATTAGGTCAATTTATATTTACTCCTTTTGATATGCCTATACATATGAAACCTCAAGAAATAATAGAAGATATAAAGAGCTATATCAAGAATTTTACCAATAGTAGTGGAATAATATTTTTAGTTGATATGGGATCATTATTTGAAATACATTCAGGAGTCAAAGAGATTGTAGATAGTGAAGTAGCAGTTATTAATAATATTAGTACTCAGTTAGCACTAGGTGTTGGAGATATGATAATAAAGTGTGATGGAATAAAAGAAATAATAGATAAAACAGTAAAAAATACAAAGATAAGTTATAAATATTTTGAAAGTAAGGAAAAAGAAAAGGCTATTATAACTAGTTGTGCAACTGGTATTGGTGTGGCAAATAAGTTAAAAGATATAGTAAAGGGATGCATAGATGATAAATCGATAAAAGTAATTTCATATGATTTCTTTAAATTAAAAAATAATGGTATCAGTGATCCTATATTTGATGAATATGATGTACAACTAATTATAAGTACGTTAGATTTAACAATATCAGGTGTTGAAGTTTTAAAATTAAGTGATTGTTTAAAGAATGATGGAGAAGCAAAATTAAGGGCATGTTTCAAAAAATTAGTTAAGAATAAAAGTATAGATACTATAATAAATGAATTAATAAAATTATTATCTCTTCAAAATATAATAAGTAGAATGATTATTTTAAATCCTAAAAAAGTAATTGATGATGTAGAAAGAATAATTAATATACTAGAGAATCAATTAGAAATAAAATTAAATAGTGATTTAAGATTAAGTTTATTTATACATACAGCAATAATGATAGAAAGAGTTGTATTAGATAAAAATTCAAAAATTGAAGATGATATAATACCTGTAAAATATGATAAAAATCAATTTGATATTTTAAAAAATATCTTAGAAAATGAATTGAAGGAGTATTCTATATCTATACCTGCAAATGAAATTGCATTAATGTTAGGTATTATAAATTTTAAATATTCATAAAGTTATTTATATGTAATACACAAAAAAG
>NZ_JAWGSV010000252.1:0-4573 GCF_032552055.1 Clostridium sp.
GCAGCACCATCAATTATAGTAATTTTATCTTCATTAGGTTTAATTTCAGACCCTTGTTTTGATAGATATTTTATATTTCTCATATAAACTCACCCCTATAAATATTTTTATTTCTTCATAATGCTTTTCTGACATATATAAATTATATACCTTAATTATAGATATATATAGTTTCAGCTAAAAAAATAGACAATTACGCAAGAAGTTATAACTCTCATTAAATATAGTTAAATTAATTAATAATATATAATTCTTCTATAGTCTCCTTATGGATTTTTTACTAAAGTAAAAAACTCAGCACTAGCTGAGTTTTACCCATAATTTTTTCATTATTTCATTTCTTCATTTTTTATTATTTTATTTTTCCACTCTTCTAATTCTTAAAAGAGTGTATTGGTGCTGGTATTCTTCCACCTCTTTGAATAAATAAAGATGATGAGTATTTATTTACTGGCATTACTGGCGCTGTTCCAAGTAATCCACCAAATTCAACTAAGTCTCCAACCTCACAGCCTGGTGCTGGTATAACTCTAACAGCTGTAGTTTTATTATTTATCATACCTATAGCTGATTCATCTGCTATCATGGCTGCTATAGTTTCAGCTGGTGTATCTCCAGGTACTGCTATCATATCTAGTCCAACTGAACATATTGCTGTCATCGCTTCTAGCTTTTCTAAGTTTAGTGAACCATTTAATACTGCATCTATCATACCTGCATCTTCAGAAACTGGTATAAATGCACCACTTAATCCTCCAACATGACTACATGCCATAACTCCACCTTTTTTAACTGCATCATTAAGTAAAGCTAGAGCTGCTGTAGTACCATGAGTTCCTACTACTTCAAGTCCCATCTCTTCTAATATATGTGCAACTGAGTCACCTACTGCTGGTGTAGGTGCAAGAGATAAGTCAACTATTCCAAATGGAACTCCTAATCTTTCTGAAGCTTCTTGTGCAACAAGTTGTCCCATTCTAGTTATTTTAAAAGCAGTCTTTTTAATAGTTTCCGCTAATACATCAAAAGACTCTCCCTTAACCTTTTCTATAGCTCTTTGAACAACTCCTGGTCCACTAACTCCAACACTTATAACCTTATCTGCTTCTCCAACACCATGGAAGGCTCCTGCCATAAATGGATTATCTTCAACAGCATTACAGAATACCACAAGCTTTGCACAACCAAAACCTTTAGTTTCCTTAGTGTTTTCTGCAGTTCTCTTTATGATTTCTCCCATATGCCTAACTGCATCCATATTTATTCCAGATCTTGATGAACCTACATTTACTGATGAACAAACTTTACTAGTCTTTGCTAGTGCTTCTGGTATTGATTCTATTAAGATTTTATCTCCTTTAGTATAACCTTTTTGAACTAAAGCTGAAAAACCTCCAATAAAGTCTACTCCTAAAGTTTCTGCTGCCTTATCTAAAGTTTCAGCAAACTTAACATAGTTTTCTTCATCAGTTGCTCCTGCAATTATTGATATAGGAGTTACTGATACTCGTTTATTCACTATTGGAATACCAAATTCATTTTCAATTTCTTTCCCTACCTTAACTAGGTCCTTTGCACTACTTACAATCTTATTATAAATTTTTTCTCTAGCCTTATCTCCATCTGAATCTATACAATCTAATAAGGATATACCCATAGTTATAGTTCTAATATCTAATTTTTCTTCTTCAATCATCTTTATTGTTTCTAAAATATTATTGCTGTTCATCTCTTAACCTCCAATATAATAATTATAAGGTGTGCATTGAATTAAATATTTCTTCTCTTTGGATTTTCACATCTACTCCAAGCGCTTCTCCCCTTGCAACTAATGAACTCTTAATTTCATCAAAAGAGGTGTTTGATTCGTTCAAATCTAACATCATTATCATTGTAAAATACTTGTCCATTATAGTTTGATTAACATCTAAAATATTAATATTTAAATCTAATAACTTATTGCTAATACCTGCAACTATACCCACCTTATCTTGTCCGATTACTGTTAAAATAGCCTTCATACACTTCAACTCCTACATTATTAATTTTCAACAAAAAGTTATTATAATTTTATCTCTAGTGCAAATATTTGTCAATTAATTAACATTATTATTCGTGTTTTATATTTTTTAAATCTATAAAAATAAGTAAGTTTACTTTACTGATAATTTTATATAGCGATAGACAATACTTATATCTATAATATTTTCAAATAAAAATTCACCTCAAAAGTTACATATATTATATCTAACTTTTAAGGCGAACTTTATATGATAACTTCCTACCTCTAGACCCTTTTTAATTTTAAGATTAATATTCCTCCAATTACTAAAAAGTTCCCTAATAATAGAAATATAAGTTGTTCTGAGCCATTACCTGTTTTAGGTAAGGTTTTATTAAATTCATTATTAATTCTAGTGTAATTAATTAAAAAATCTAAATTTTCTTCTATACCTTGCCCTTCATTACCTAAATTCTCAGTAATACTCATTGTCATTATAAACTTTTTATTATCTCCAGATTTTATTATTATATCTTCATCTATCTTTTCACTTTTATTTATTAACCCTTCTATATTTCCTTCATATAAAGAGTTCCCCTCTTCTTCATAAATTTTAGTTGTTGAATTTTTTATTACTATATTATTTTTATCAACTACATAATCTAACCTCTTAGAAAAAGAAATATTATCCAATTTTATATCAGTATCAGAGTTGTTATAAACAATAAATTCACTTACCTTAGTATTTCCTGGAGCCCATAATCCATCCTTTTCTTTATTGAATACTCCCCTATTATCTCCATTAATAGTTTCTATAATAATTTCGCCACTTAATGCATAAGTAGTTGCTTCATTAAAATTAACTATTAGCATAGCCAAAATTATAAAATAAAAAAATCTACTTAATACTTTTTTTAATAACATATCAAACCCCTTACTCTTAGCATTAATACATAATATATTTATTCATACTAAGTTATTCAATAGTTAAAGGGTTTATGACTATTTTATAAGTCTTTATAATTTTATCTTGTAATTATTATAAATATTCTTTTTAATGAAATTGATAGTATTTTTAAAAGTAAAAAAGGATGCAAATTGCATCCTTCTACTTTTATATTAATAAATTGTTTGGTGAGCGCCAACAACTATAAATTCGTTAGCATTTAAAGTAAATGCCTTATCCATCCATTCATTACCTAAAGTAGGATCAACTGTAACCTTAACTGTAGCCCTTATAAAGCCACCATTTGCTCCAACAGCATTTTCATACCATCTATCTGGATGATTAGGATCTACTTGAACTTTTCCAGTTTGTGAGACAACATTTATTAATTCAACGGTTAACCCACTTGGTAATTCCTTCTTTAATTGTACTGAAATATCAGCTTTTAATGATCCATAATTATTAACAACTACATCTCTTTCAAAAGTATCTCCTGGTTTAACATTATTAAATGTTAATGTACTAGAAGTCTCTGATGTAACCTCTGTTGCATTTGATGTTGCAACCCAAGTATCCTTTCCAGCATCTGTAGCCCAATATGCGTCTACCTTTAAATTTCCCATAGTAATATTTACATTATCTGTTAATGTATCATTATCTGTAAAGTATGCATAGGTACCAAAACTACCTAATCCTGTTGTTAAAGTAGCTGCTAATAATAAGGCAGCAATTTTTTTGTTCATAAAACAATCCTCCATTAAAATATATTTTTATATAATATTAATGGTGTGGATTCACTATTAACTCCACATAACCCAAGTGACCATATACAGATTATGCTTCAAAGTCCCATTAAGATTGACTTATTAATTGTTTAATTTTAATTCTTTGTCTTTTCTTAATTTTTTAATTTCTAAAATTAATTCCTTTATTATAAAATACATAAATATTATCCCCATAATTGCTAGAAATCTAAAATCTTGAAACTTAGCTATTATATATCCAAAATAAGGAATCTTAAATCTATATTTAGAAACTATATTTTCTTTTGGGATTTGATTTAAATCTTCTTCTTCATTTGCATCACCTTTAGTTATAAAAGCATCTCCATCATTTATTACTTCTACCACTCTATGAGTAACTAGAACCCTATTATCTCTATAAGTTATTATATCCCCAACTTTTATTTTTTCTGTATTTTTAACTTCGTTACCTATTATTAAATCATTTACTTTAAATTCTGGCACCATACTTTCACTTAATACATTTAAATAAGTATTTCCAAATAAAGTTGGGATATAGTCAACGTTAACTCGTATTTTAATGCTTTGGAAAGTTAAAATACATAAAAATATCAATAAAATATATTTTGTATAATTTATAATCATTTTTAGCGAAAAATACTTCTTAAAAAAAGTTCCCCCAATTTTTTTACTGATACTTTTATCAAAAGCTTCATTAACTTCCTTATCTTCTACGGTCTCTTGATCTTCTAATTCATTTTTTTCAATAATCTCTGTCTCATACTGGCTTTCTAAATAATCATTATTCATATAATTTATCTCCTAAAAAAAAACTCCAATTTATATAATATAAATTGGAGTGGATTCACTACTAGCTCCATC
>NZ_JAWGSV010000253.1:0-4561 GCF_032552055.1 Clostridium sp.
CAAATACTCTTACAAGTTTTATATTAGGAACAATTTTATACTCCGCAGAATTACTAGGATTAATAGCCTTTTTAAATTATCAATTTCTATTTACTAAAAAATATGAACTTATTCCTAAGTCTTTAAAAGATTTCAAGGATGGACAAATACCTACTGTAGATGTATTAATTTGTACATATAACGAACCCTTAGAATTATTAAAGAAGACTATAGTAGCTAGCAAAAATCTTAATTATCCTAAAAATAAATTTAAAGTTTATGTTTGTGATGATGGTAAAAGAAATGAACTTAAAGAATTATGTAATCTATATAATGTAAACTATATTACTAGAGAAGATAATAAAGGCGCTAAAGCTGGAAATATTAATAATGCCATTAATATTATAAATGGAGATTTATTTGCTGTATTAGATGCTGATATGATTCCTAAAAAAGAATTTTTAAATAGAACTGTTGGCTACTTCTCAAATAAAAATACTGCCTTTGTTCAAACTCCTCAAGTTTACTATAATCAAGATATGTATCAGTATAATTTAAATAAAAATATACCTAATGAACAAGATTTCTTTATGAGAGATATAGAAGAAGCAAGAGCTGCAATTAATGCAGTTTTACATGTTGGTACTAATGCCGTATTTAATAGACAATATGTTCTAGACATAGGTGGTTATCCAACATACTCAATCACAGAAGATATGGCTGTTGGAATGCTTTTACAAGCTAATGGTTATGATTCTATTTTTATTAATGAAGATTTAGTTCTTGGCTTAAGTGCTACAACATTTAACGAGTTAGTTAAACAAAGAGATAGATGGTGTAGAGGAAATCTACAAGTTATAAAACACTTTAATATATTTTTTAATAAAGGTCTTACTTTTAGCCAAAAAATTGCTTATTTTGATGGAGTTGTATATTGGTTATCAAGTATTCAAAAACTAATTTATATATTAGCACCTATAATATACCTTTTAACTTCTATTTTAATAATTAATACATCAATAAAAAGTTTACTTACTATGTTTATTCCATTTTTCTTAGGACAACTATTAATATTTAAGAGCCTTTCCCATAAAACTAGAAGTATAACTTGGTCTCATTATTATGAAATTGCAATGGCACCACATATATCCCTTTCTGTTTTAAAAGAATTGCTGGCACTTAAAATAAACTTTAATGTTACTTCTAAGGATATAACAGCAGATAAGAAATATTTTCAGTTTAAAATAGCACTTCCTCATATTATTTTTGGAATTATAACTATAATTTCATGGATAGTTGGAACCCTTGCTTTATCTGAAAATATAGGGAATCTTCCTGCATATATTATTAATATTTTATGGAGTTTTTATAACCTACTAGGAATTATAACTTCAATAAATGTGGCTTATCAGAAGCCTATTTATAGAAAAAGTGAAAGAGTAAAAGTTTCTGAAATTATAAAAACCACAGTGACTTTTGATAATACAACTCTTTACGGTGAATTATATGATATATCTGAAAATGGATTAGGTATAACATTAAATAAGCCTTATAATTTTGAAATAAACTCAATTGTACATATTAAATTTAACAATATAAATTTAGACTGTAAAGTTAATAGATCAAATGGGGACTCTATTGGATTAACTTATAAACATTTAAGTGAAAAAGATTATGAAAATATTATGGACATATATGTAGATAATATTTCTTCTCACTATAATACACAAATCAATCAGAAATAAATTATTTAATTCTTAATTAAAAAAGAACCTGTATTAATAGACACTAAAAAAAGATAATCTATTAATATTGGTTCTTTTTTGTACAATTAAAAGTTAATATACTAATTTTTAATAATTATAAATCTAAATCATTATTCTTCTTAGAATTAATTATCTCTAATAAATCTCTAGAAGTAGCCATTAACTCTGTTTGCTTAGTAGAATTCTGAAGCATCTTTATCATCCATTCACAAACTACATATAGAAATACTGATATAACTATAGTAAATGTGCCAAGAATTAAATTCACTAAAGAAATACTTTCTGGATTTCCATAATATATTGTAAAATAACTTTTACTCACCATTAGTAATACTCCACCTATCATACCAGTTATAAGTATAACAACTCCTATGATTTCTAAAATTCTACAGAATTTATTATTCTCCACTCCTAACACTCCTTATATTTAAAGTTTTATAGTCTCTACCTTTTCTCTTAACCCTTTTACGGCACTCTTAATATCAATAGCTTTCATAATTGCTGATACTACTGATATTCCACTAACCTTTGTTCCTTTAAGTATATCAGAGTTTTCCTCATTTAATCCACCTATAGCCACAACTGGTATATTTACAGATTCACAAATTTCTTTTAAGGTTGAAACTTCTGTTATTACAGTTTTAACCTTAGTTGTAGTTGGATATATAGCTCCAACGCCAAGATAATCAGCGCCTTCACTGACAGCTTCTTCAGCTTGCTTTAGCGTTTTAGTTGTAGCACCTATTATCTTATCACTACCTAATATTTTTCTTGCATACCTGACATTTATATCACTTTGTCCAACATGAACTCCTGCTGCATCTACAGCCATAGCAATATCTATTCTATCATCGATAATTAATGGAATATTATACTTATCAGTAATTTCTTTAACTTTAAATGCTAAATCAAGATATTCTCTACCTGTTTTATCTTTTTCTCTTAACTGAACTAATGTAACCCCTGCATTACAAGCCTCTTCTATCTTATTTAAAAACTCTTTTTCTTCAAGTCCCGTGCTATCAGTTACTAAATATAAGCTACAATCAAATCTCATTTACTCTACCACCCTTATCTTAGATTTTTCTATTATGTCCATATCTTTAACAGTTGAAATATTATCTAATAAATCTATTTTAAATGAAGCTGCTCCTTTTGCTTCTTTAGAAAGTTCTCCACTTATCCCCATAATTAAAGTTCCAAGTATTGCCCCTGATAAAATATCACCACTGCTTATACAGGTTGCAATTAAAGCATTTAACATACAGCCTGTACCAGTTATCATTGAGAGCTCACTGCATCCATTTTCAATTATAAAAGTTTCAGTGCCACTACTTATTAAATCTATTTCACCTGTTGATACTACAATTGAATTAGTTTTCTTTGAAAGACTTCTTACAATATTAATATTATCATTAATATTGTTTTTTCCTGTGCTATCTTCCTCACTAACATCAACACCTTTAGATTTTGTTTCTAATCCAAGTATTGATTTTATTTCTGACATATTACCTTTAATAACATTAGGTTTGCATTTTTCTATAAACTCTAGAGCAAAATCACGCCTAAGATTACTACAATTGACTCCAACTATATCAATAATTGATGGTATTTCTTTTTTATAAGCTACTTCTCCTGAAATCATCATTGAAGTCATTCTATTATCACTTATATTACCTAAGTTAACTGCTAATGACTTAGCTGAAGCTGTAATATCTGAAACCTCCCTGCAATGTTCAGCCATAATAGGTTTACCACCTATGGCTAGTACAACATTAGCACAATCATTAATAGTTATATGATTAGTTATACAGTGAATAAGAGGTTTTTCTAATATTAATTTATTTTTGATATACAGTAGCTTCTTTATTAAAAGTTCTACTTCCCTCATAAATCTTGCCTCCTAATCTATCTTGGATTTTAGCAAGCATTCCATTTTTCCTAAGTGCAATTAAGAATACATATGCTACGGAACCGCCCATAATAGTTGCTGTTATAAACATTGGAACATAGAAAAATGCTGTTAACCCTTCTCTACCTACTAAGTAAGTCATTACTGGATATGAAACTATTGCACCTATAACACCAGTTCCAATAATTTCACCTATTACTGCAAAAATAAGTTTCCCTTTAGAAGCTCTATATAAAACACCTGATAAAAAGGCCCCAAATACTGCTCCTGTTAAAGCAAGTGGAGGTATTCCCATAAATATCATTCTAATTATTCCTATTAGTGTTGCACATAAAAGTGAGTACCAAGGTCCTAAGAATACTGAGCATACAACATTTATTAAATGAGCTGTTGGGGCCATTCCCTCAACACGCAATATTGGTGAAATTACTACTCCTATAGCTACCATAATTGATAAAAAAACTGTTTTTAATACTTTTGATTGATTGTTCATTTTGTTCCTTCCCTTCTGAAATATTTATTTTAAGCTTTTGCTTAGCTCCTAACTAAACTTTAGGATTATCCTTTCTTAAAATAAATATTGCTAAAAAAATAGAAGTAACAAAATTAAATAGCGCATTAAAAGAAAGGATACTCTCCCCTTTTAAAACGGTCGCAACTTCAAAGTTACCTCTCATCTTGAAACACAAGCTCCCTCGCTATTAAATTGTCCTGCCTATACAAATCTTAGGGCGCTCCCCCAAAAACTTGATAAAGATTAATATTTCTAAGTAGATATCTAGTAATCTTTATAAGACTATTAAAAAAATAAATATCCACCAGCTTAGCTGGTGGTTTTTCCTTAGCCCTATAAGGGCATATTACTTGCGTTGCGTCTTAAGGCGCTTTAAAAGGTTCGTCAGCC
>NZ_JAWGSV010000254.1:0-4552 GCF_032552055.1 Clostridium sp.
GTACTAGTATTATTTATAATGCAGTTATTTTCCGGAATTGGTCACGGAGATATAGTAAAAGCCGAAGAAAATAAAGAGTTTATATTTATTACAAGTGTTAAACTTACAGATTTACAGAATAACCCTTTGGGAGAAAATATAGATAAGTCTTCTGGGGTACGTATAAGATATGATTTTAAAATTCCTAATGATAATAATATAAAGAAAGACGATGTTTATACTCATAAGGTACCTATACAAATTGCTTTGGAATATTCTTTTAATTTAGATATTAAGGATGCTGATGGCAAAATAATAGCAGTGGCAAGCTTTGAGACAAATGGAGAGGTAAAAATTAAATTCACTGATTATGTAAGCACTCATTCTAATGTAGAAGGATATTTCCAGTATGATGCTGTCTTTGATCAGAATAATATAGGAAATGAACCTATTGAAAAAATAGAATTTAAGTTAGGGGCAGAAGTTGAACCAATAGTAGTTGAAGTAAAGTTTAAGCAGGATCCACCTCCAGAAACGTCTATAAGAAAAAGTGGAAAATATGATGGAAGTGGAAATGAAATTACTTGGTATATAGAGTTTAATGAAAAAAATGTTAATGTAAAAAGTGCGAAAATAATAGATAATATTCCCTTTGGACAAGAGTATATAATGGGGTCAGCAATGTTGGATGGACAATCAATTGTATCTGGTCTTTCTTATACTGAGGCAGATCCTTCCGATAAAGAGAATTCAGGGATATTAATATATGAATTTCCTAATGACGTTAATGAGAAACACATAATTTCTTTTAAAACAAAAATTAGTGATATAAGTATTTTAGCTTCAGAAAATAAATCCAAAGACTTAGAGAATAAAGCTTTATTAGACATGGATGGTGGAAAAAAAGAATCAAATATAGCTAAAGTAAATGTGAAAACAGATTATATTCAGAAATTAGGAAAAGATAGCACATATAGAGATGAAAATGGGAAATTAATTGGGCAAATAGATTGGATTATTCAAGTAAATAATAATAATTTAGATCTTGATAATTTTAAGGTAGAAGATATTATCCCAGAGGGGCTAGAGTTAATAAGTGATACTTTTAAGGTTGATGATACAAGTACTACTACTTTTGAATATAAGGATAACAAGTTATCTTACACTTTTGAAAAGAAAATAAGTGAACAACATACTATAACTTTTTCAACTAAAATAAAAGATGAGGATTTTTATAAAAATAATGAATATAAGAGTTTTACCAATACAGCTAATGTATTTATTGGAGAAAAATTAATAGCATCTGATAATTCAAATGGTGTAGGGATAACAAGTAATATTGTTAGAAAGAATGGTTTAGGATATGATGCAAAAAATCATTATATAACATGGCAAATAAAAGTCAACAGTAATAAAATGGAAATTAATAATCCAATAATTCAAGACGATATACCAGCAGGACAAAAATATGTGAAAGATTCATTTGAGATTGAAGGAGATAATGCAGATACAAGTGGATTCAGCTATAAAGAAGCAGACAGTACAGATACTGTAAAAACAGGCACTATTAATTATGAATTTAAAAAGAGCATTAATACGGAATATACTATAACATTTAAAACAGAACTAACAGATAATAAGGTTTATGCATCAAATGTAAGTAACAAAGAGTATAAAAATAATGTAGTATTAACGGCTGATAATATACCAAGCGCAAATTCTGAAGGGACTCAGAATGTATCTAGTGAAGTAATTAAAAAAGAAAATATTGGATATGATTATTTTACTAAGGAATTGGCTTGGAAGATAATTGTTAATACAAATAAAACTAAGTTAAATGGTGTAAAAGTTATAGATAATATTACTTTAGGACAAGAATTCCTCGAAAAATCTTTCAAAATAGAGAAAATAAAGGATGGTAATACAAAAGAGGAAGTAGATGTTGATAAGATTGGACTTAAATATGATCCAGATAATAAGGATATAACAGGAACATTAACTTATACTTTTAATGATGAAATAAATGATACTTATGAAATTACTTTTAAAACTAAGATTACTGATGATAATCTGTTTTATAATAATGAACCAATAACTATAAGAAATAAAGCTGAAATAAGTGGAGGTATTATACCACCGGATGTATTTAGCGAAGTATCTAAAGAGATAGAGAATTCAGTAATAAGTAAAACAGCTGATTATAAAGAGGGAAATGATTATATAGATTGGAAGATATCAATAAACTCTAATTCAGTTCCAATAGGAGATGCCGAAATAGAGGATATTTTACAAGAAGGATTAGAATTAGATACAACATCAGTTGAATTATTTAAGGGCGTTGTTAATTCAGGAAATGGTGCTTTAAGTAAAGGAAACCAAGTTGAATTAAATGAGAATAGTGTTAAGTATGAAAAGACTACTAGAAAATTTACCTTTAAATTTAATAATAAAGTAGACTCACCGTATGTTTTAACTTTTAGAACTTATGTTACAGATGAAAGTAAATCTCCTTTTGAAAATAAGGCATATTTCAAAGGAAGTAATATGAATGGAACTGGAAACTCAAATAAAATAAATGTAAAATTCCAAGGTGGAAGTAGTGGTGGGGTAGGTGAACTAGGTTCTATAACTTTAAAAAAAGTAGATAAAGAGACTAAGAATAGCCTTGACGAAGCTAAGTTTATTTTATTAGATAGATATAAAAATGAAATTGATTCAGGTGAAACAAATAAAGAAGGAGCTTTAACATTTAATGGAATCAGGTTTGATATTCCATATTACGTAAAAGAGGTGGCTCCACCAGAAGGGTATATGCTAAATGAAAATAGTATTCAGGAGTTTACTATAAAAAGTGGAGATGATAGTAAAAATATAACTCGTATTTTTGAAAATAGTATTATTAAAGCTAATTTAGAATTATTAAAATTAGATGAAAATAATATGGCATTAAAGGGAGCAGAATTTACTGTTTATAATAAAACATCTGAAAATGAAGCAGCTAAAGGAATAACAGATGAAAATGGAATAGTTAAATTTGAAAACTTAGTCTACGGAAACTATTATTATGTTGAGACTAAGGCTCCAAAAGGGTATGTATTAAATAGTTCTAGACATTATTTTACTATTAGTGAAAATGGAGTAGTTTTAAAAGAAACTGTAAATAATGAAAAAATATTAGGAAATATTAAGGTAGTAAAGGTAGATGAAGATACTAATTTCTTAGCAAATGCAGAAATCACTTTATCTGATTTAGAAGGTAATGTAGTTCAAAAGGCTCTAACAGATGAAAATGGACTAGTGACATTTACCAATATTCCTTATGGAGATTATGAAGTAAAAGAAACTAAAGCCCCAGAAGGGTACAACCTTTCAAAAGAAGTATTAAAGGTTAGTGTAGATCAAGAAGAAACTGGATTACTTTATGAAGCAGGAACAATTACGAATACTAAAATTAGAGATAATATAAAGATTAATAAGTTAGATCAAGATGCAAACAAGGTAGTTGGAGCAGAATTTACTCTTTATAATAGTGATGATGAAGTTATTAGTACTGCAGTCACTAATGAAGATGGAGTAGCATTATTTGAAGATGTAGTGTACGGAGATTACTATATTAAAGAAACTAAGACTCCAGAAGGATATATAGGAACTGATGAAAAGTTCGATGTTAGTATCAAAGAAAATAATGTTGATAAATCTATTGAAATTGAAAATACTAGAATAAAGGGTAATCTTGAAATTTCAAAGAGTGATGGAAATAATAATCAGTTAAAGGGTGCAGAATTCACTGTTTATGATTTATTTGATAAAGAAGTTCAAAAAGTTGAAACAGATGAAAATGGAATAGCTAAATTTGAAGATTTAGTTTACGGAAACTACTATTATATTGAAACTAAGGCACCAGAAGGATATGTATTAGACAGCACAAGACATGATTTTGAGATAAAAGATAATGAAGTAGTTTTAAGAGAAACTATAGAAAATGAAAGAATATTAGGCAATATTAAAGTAGTAAAAATAGATGAATATGATAAGTTCTTATCTAATGCGGAAATTACCTTATATGATTTAGAAGGTAATGTAGTTCAAAAGGCTGTAACAGATGAAAATGGACTAGTTATATTTACGAATGTACCTTATGGAGATTATAAAGTAAAAGAATCTATAGCTCCAGAAGGGTACAACCTTTCAGAAGAAATATTAAAGGTTAGTGTAGATAGCAATGAAACTGGTCTAATTTATGAAGCAGGAAAAATTACTGATACTAAAATTAAAGCTGACATAAAGATTAATAAGTTAGATCAAGATGGAAATAAAGTAGTTGGAGCAGAATTTACACTTTATAACAATGATGATGAAGTTATTGGAACTACAGTAATTAATGAGGATGGAATAGCATTATTCGAAGATATAGTATATGGAGATTATTATATTAAAGAAACTAAAACTCCAGAAGGCTATATTGGTACTGATAAAAAAATTGAAGTAAGTGTTAAAGAGAATAATTCAGTATATTCATATGAAATTGAAAACACTAGAATAAAAGGAACAGTAGAAATTAAAAAAGTTGATG
>NZ_JAWGSV010000255.1:0-4546 GCF_032552055.1 Clostridium sp.
TTTCTGGAATGATGTCAGGTGCTGTTAAAGAATAAAACTATTGATTTGAGAGGACGTAGAACAAAAAATGAAAAGATTAGTAAGTTTCATTCTGTTGATATCAGTATTATTAACAGGATGTTCGATTGGTTCAAAACAAAGTGAGACTGATTCTGATGGTATTACTGAAATAACATTTTGGCATTCAATGGATGGTGTTTTTGGAGATATAGTTAAGGAACAAATTGATGAATTTAACAATACCATAGGAAAAGAAAAAGGCATAAAAGTAACTGGAGTTTTCCAAAGCTGGCCAGGAACAACATCTTTAATGACAGCTATGTCAGCAGATGATATTAAGAATATGCCAGATGTAATTCAGTTATATGGTGAAAATGTAGATATGATACGTGATTATGAGCGTACAGTTTGGGCAGAAGATTTTATAAATAATGAATCATCAAGAATAAAGAAAGAAGATTTAATAGCAAATACAGTTACTGCTCAATCAATTGATGGAAAGATGATAGGTGTACCTTATACAGCATCATCATTAATGCTTTATTATAATATGGATTATTTAAAGGAAGCTGGATTCAGTGAGCCACCAAAAACTATAGCAGAAATGGCCGATATGATGAACAAGATATCAGAAAAGACAGAAGCGGAAAATGGTCTTAATGTGGCTATTAATCAATATGAATTAGAAAGCTTTATATCAATTCAAGGTGAAAATGGAACATATTTCGGAAATAATGAAAGTGGTCATAATAAGCATATGACTGAATTCTCTGAGGAAGGTAAAGAAGCGCTTAAAAATTTCTTATCAGAGTGGGAGAAGGTTATAGAAACTGGAGTATATAAGCCAGTAACAGATAGTATAAATGAAGAGTTTTCAAAAGGTCTTCATGCTATGACAATAATGACAAGCTCTCGTATTCCAACAATAGCAAAGTTAGTTGGAGATTCATTTGAATGGGGTGTTACTTCAATTCCAACAGTAAATGAGGGAGATGTAGTGGGAGCATACCCTAGTGGTTCAGGATTATATATAATGGATAGAGAAAGTGAAGCTAAAAAGAAAGCTGCATGGGAATTTGTTTCTTATATGGCATCTAAAGAAGCGCAGGTAAAGTGGGTAGGAAGAACTGGTTATACTCCAGTTAATATACAAGTACAAGAGTTAGATGAGTACAAAAACGCAGTAGAAGTAGAGCCAAGATTACAAAATGCTATGAATAATTTAAGTAATACACCAAATACTGTAGTTCCATCCTTTACTCCAAATTCTAATGCAATAGGAATTATTATTAAGGATGCAATGAGGGCTTTTGGTTCAGAATTAATAACTAAGGAAGAAGCGTACGATGAAATAGTAGAGGGAATAGCGAAATCCATTGAAGTTTATTATCGTGCTAACCCGGTAGGTAGAAATGACTAAATTAGAAAAGCATAAAGTAATTATAGATTGTGATCCTGGTGCTGATGATGCATTAGCAATAATGCTAGCGTTGAACTCTGAGGAGATAGAGGTTTTAGGAATTACTACAGTAAGTGGTAATTCCCCCCTTGAGATTTGTACTCAAAATGCTTTAAATATAATAAACTCTTGTAATAAAAAAAATATTCCTGTTTTTGCTGGTGAAGATAAGCCAATAAAAAGAGATATTGAATTTACA
Organism: Clostridium sp.; assembly: GCF_032552055.1. Taxonomy (GTDB): domain Bacteria; phylum Bacillota; class Clostridia; order Clostridiales; family Clostridiaceae; genus Clostridium. The sequence continues at coordinate 1,659 of NZ_JAWGSV010000255.1, forward strand.
GATGAATACTGTGGTAAAAATGGTGTATGTGAATATGAGTTTAGAAAAAGTGACAAATTAGTAGAGAGGGTAAATGCTATTGATTTTATATATGATAGTGCTATTAAGGAAGAAAAACTTACTATTATATCAATAGCTCCTATGAGTAATATAGCAAAAGCTTTAATTAAATATCCTAATCTTAAGGATATGAATATAGAAATAATAACTATGGCTGGATATTACAAAGTAAATAGTAGTGTTAATGCTAAGCGTAGTGAATGGAATGTACTAGTAGATCCAGAAGCTTTTGAAATAGTATGCAACTCAGGTATTCCTATGTATAGCTTAGGCCTTGATGTTAGTTCTACTTTAAAAAATGAATATATAGATGAAATTATAGAAAAGGGCAATAAAAGCGAGAAAATGGAGTATTTAATTCATGCTAAAGATTTCTATTTAAGCAGGAACTTAACTCCTAAAAGTTTATTAGTTGATTCATTACCTATAGCTTATATTATAGATAACTCTATAGCGAAGTTTAAATTAGGTAAAGTTACTATGAAATATAAAGATAAAATAGATTGCGATATAATTAAATTTAACTTAAGTGAAGATAAAGCAAATATATATGCAGCATATGAATTAGATTTAGATCGTTTTATAGAAATTTTAATTGAAAGGATATTTAACAAATGAAGTTAGCGACATCTACAAATATAGTATGTGATAGACCAGATGGGAGTGTATTTTCACTACCTAAAACTTTAGAGTTAGCAAGCCAAGCTGGATTTAAAAGGTTTGATATGAACTTTTGGGATTGGGCTCTTCCTCACTCTCCATTTTTAACTGATGAATGGGAGAAGTGGATTCATGAAGTTGCTAATTCAGCAGCGAAATTAGGAGTAGAATTTGGACAGTGTCATAGTTATACATTTAACTTTTTAAATCCTAATTTATCTGAAGAAGAATATAATTATCACCAAATGCTTACAAAGAGATCTTTAGAATGTTGTAGCATATTGGGATCAAAATTATGTGTAACTCATCCAGACACAGATTTTCAAGCTATGGATTTAGTTAAAAGCTCAAAGGCTAAAAATATTGAGTATTTTAAGGGGTTATTAGAATATGCATCATCATTTAATATGAGTCTTGCTTTAGAGAATATGTGTGATTTTAGCATAGCTCCTAAACGTAAATATTGTGCAACACCAGAGGAACTAGTAGATTTTGTGGATGAATTTAATGATTCTAGAATAGGGATATGCTGGGATTTTGAGCATGCTGATATTATGAAGCAAGACCAAAGAAAATCACTTCTATATATGGGTAATAGACTTAAAGCAACTCATGTATCAGATACACATAGTTCTACAGATACAGATCTTATGCACGTGATGCCTTTATTTGGAACTGTAGAATGGAAAGAGGTTATGAGAACTCTTAGGGAAATTAATTATAAAGGTGATTTCAGTTTTGAAGCGCATAACTATGCAAATAGACTTCCAGATGAACTTTTACCAGCAGCTTTAAGGTTAAGCTATGAAATTGGCAAGTATTTAATGAAGTTATAAAGTAATTCTTATCTTCAGGTGGAGTTTTCTTAAAAAGTAGAGAACCGAAATCTTGCATTTTGTGTGAATCACTTTCACAGAGTACAGGATGCCTACTCCACCTGAAGGTTAGAAGAACTAATCCAGGCGAGTAGCAGTGCTTAGCTCCCACTTTAGAAGGGGGAGTGTTAGCAATGGTAGCGATCGGATAAATAATTATAAAAAACTAAGGAGAAAAATATGTCTAGCGTAACGTTAAAAAATATTTGTAAATCATATAATAAAAATGTTCAGACTGTAAAAAACATTAATATTGATATTAAAGATAAAGAATTTATAGTTTTAGTAGGACCATCTGGATGTGGTAAGTCTACTACACTTAGAATGATTGCTGGACTTGAAGAAATAACTTCAGGTGAACTATATATAGGAGATAAATTAGTAAATGATATTCATCCTAAAGATAGAGATATAGCGATGGTTTTCCAAAACTATGCATTATATCCTCATCTATCTGTTTATGAGAATATGGCTTTTGCATTGAAGATTAGAAAAACTCCAAAAGATGAAATAGATAAGAAGGTAAGAGAAGCAGCAAGAATACTTGATTTAGAAAAGGTACTAGATAGAAAACCTAAGGCTTTATCAGGTGGACAAAGACAAAGGGTAGCTCTTGGACGTGCTATTGTAAGAAATCCTAAAGTATTCTTAATGGATGAACCTTTAAGTAACTTAGATGCAAAGCTTAGAACTTCTATGAGAGCAGAAATAAGCAAATTACATAAAACTCTTAATAGTACATTCATCTATGTTACACATGACCAAGTAGAAGCTATGACTATGGCGGATAAGATAGTTGTGCTAAAAGATGGTGAAGTGCAACAAATGGCTACTCCTAAGGAGATTTATAATAATCCAAGTAATATGTTCGTCGCAGGATTTATTGGATCACCTCAAATGAACTTTATAAATGTTACTATAAAAGAAACAAGAGGAGAGCTATATGCAGTTAATTCTTATTTAAATATAGCTTTAACTACTGAAGCGAAGAAAGTTCTTACTGAAAAAGGATATATAAATAAGGAAGTTATTCTTGGAATAAGACCAGAGCATATTAAGAATGATGAATCTTTTATAAATGATAATGGAGATACAGTTTTTGAAGCCTTAGTAGATTTTAATGAGTTAATGGGTTCAGAAACTTATTGCTACTTAAAAGCTGGTAATACATCTATCACTGCTAAATTTGATGGAAGCTTTAGTGTTAAACCAGGTGATAGAATAAAGCTTGCTATAGATAAAAAACCAATACATATATTTGATAAAGAAACAGAATTAACTATAGTGTAATAA
>NZ_JAWGSV010000256.1:0-4534 GCF_032552055.1 Clostridium sp.
TATTAAAAGTCCCAGAAGCACACTTATATAAAGCTTTAATTTTAAAAGATGATGGAGATTTTAAGAGTGCAAAGGTAGCTATAAATGAATATTTAAATCTAGGTGGAAAAGTCGATGATGAAATTAATATTTTAATTAAAGATATTAATAATATTTCAAATTATGAAGTTGCGGTTGAAAGTATTAATGAAGATCCAACTAAAACTATAAAAATATTATTAGAATTAGTAGAGGATTTCGATTTAAATCCATTAATTTATTATTATTTAGGAGTTGCTTATAGAAAATTAGAAAATTATGAAAAAGCAATTTATTATTTAAATGAAAGTGTTTCAAGAGAAAGCGGTATTTATGAAGTGGTAGTTGAACTTGGAATAAATTATGCATGTATAAATGACTTTGAATCTGCTTTAAAATACTTTAAAAAAGCATTTGAGGCAAATAGAGAAGTTGAAGTGTGTACTAATATAGTAATGTGCTATATGAACCTTGGAAAAACAGAAGACGCAAAGTTGCACTTAGATATTGCTAAAAAGTTGAACCCAGAAGATGAAATAGTAAGGGAACTTGAGAATATTTTAAATAAATAATGCTAGTTAATTTAATGGGAAGATCATTGTATTAAAAGACTTTAGTAACATAACTAAATATGGTATTATTAATATAGTTTACAGTGAATGTTTAGGAGAAAATATGAGTGATAATAGATTTATAAATATATTAGGGTATAAGGTATTTAAGGAAGGGTTATCTGATGCTATAGAACATATTAAAAAGTATGAAAAGGTCCATATAGTATCTGGAAATCCTGAAGTTTTATATACAGGATTACATAATAAAGAGTTATTTGATAATTTTACTTCTAAAGAAGCTTTTATTATCCCTGATGGTGTTGGGATTCAAATTGCAGCTAAATATTTAAAAACTCCTGTTAAAGAAAAAATAGCAGGAATAGAACTTATGAAAAATATAATAAGTAAGGCAACAAAAGAAAACAAGTCTATTTATCTTATAGGAACTACAGATGAAAATTTAAAGTCTTGTGTTGCAAATCTTTTAGTAACTTATCCTAATATTAATATTGCAGGGTATAAAAATGGATATTTTGATTTAGATAATCCTAAAGAAATATTAGATGATATTAGAAATAAAAAGCCATATGCAGTTTTTGTTGCAATGGGATGTCCAAGGCAAGAAAGATTTATAGTTAAGTATATGGATGAATTACCTTGTACAATATTTATGGGGGTAGGTGGAAGCTTTGATGTTATAGCTGAGAAAGTAAAAAGAGCCCCTAAATGGATGATAAATATAGGCCTTGAATGGCTTTATAGAGTTTTAAAGGAACCATTTAGAATAAAGAGACTAGGAAGCATACCTAAATTTTTACTATTAGTAGTTAAAAATAAAAAGAATTAAAGGAGGAAAGAAATAAAATGAAGATTCTATTTATAGCCTGTTATTCGCCGCTTATTAATAATTCGGCATCTATTGAGACTCTTCAATATTTAAATAATTTAGCAAAAATTGATGGAAATGAAATTCATTTATTAACAGTTAATTTTCCTCCAAATTCAATTTATTATGATGAATATATCTTTAGTATGTTAGATAAAAATATAAAGCTTCATATTATTTCTGGAGGTAGATTCTTTGAATTATTAATGCCAAAGAAAAGTAATGAAGCAGTTAAGATTATAGAAAAGAATAAAACTAGCAAAATAAAGCCTTTACTTAAGAAAGCTAAAAAGATACTAGCTATTCCAGATATGTATTTATATTGGTCTTATAAAGCAAGTAAATATGGGAAAGAACTTATGGATAAAGAGAACTTTGATGTAATGTTCTCGATGCATGAGCCTCCTTCAAGTCATATATGCGCATATAATATTAAAAAAGATTATAAAGATTTAAGATGGATAGCTTATTGGAGTGATCCATGGCTTAAGGACTCTACTAGGGAAGGGTCTAGTTATATTAGAAGAAACTTTGAAGGAAGATATGAAGAGAAAATTGTGGATTTGGCTGATAAACATATATTTGTAACTAAAGCTAATAGAAATGATTATATTAAAACTTATAACTTAAAAGAAGAGGATACTTTTATTATAACTAGAGGTTACGATAGTAATGTTTATGATGAAATATTAAAGGAAGAGACACCTAAATTAATTGATAAGAGTAAAATTAATTTAGTTTATGCAGGTGAAATTTTTTCTAAATTAAGAGATATAAGACCATTTATTTCATCATTAAATAAAATAAAAGAAGAAAATGAGGAATTATTTAACAAATTAAATATTTTATTTTTTGGGAATATCGATAATGATGAAATTAAGAAAGACTTAATGAGTATAAAAAATGTGAGAGTATCTAATAGAATACCTTATAAGGAAGCTTTGGGATATATGGTAAATGCAGATGTTTTATTACTTTTTGGTAATAAAAGTTCTAAGCAAATACCTGCTAAAATATATGATTACTTTGGATGTTATGGCTATATTTTAGTGATTTTAGGTGATGAAGAAGACCCTATTATTGATGTAATAAAAGATATTGATAAGTGTAAGATATCTTCAAATAGAGAGAGTGATATTACTAATTCTATAAAAGATTTAGCGAGTTTAATAGAAAATGGACAAAAATCTTATTTAGTTAAAGAATATGAATGGGAAAATATATCTAAGAAATTAGATTCTATATTAAGGAGGGAATAATATGCATGTAATGTTTATACCTTCCTGGTACCATAATAAAAGAAATTTAGTTCATGGAAGTTTCTTTAAAGAGCAAGCTATGGCTCTTCAAGATGCTGGTGTCAAAGTGACAGTAGCATATAATGAAATATGGCCATTAACTCTTATGTTTAAGGTTAAAGAAAAGAGAGGTCTATCTTTTGATATTGAAGATGGATTAAGGACATATAGGTATAAGGATTTTAATTATAAGCCTAAGAATCCTAAAATGTTTGATAGCTTTAATAAGAGGTTAGAAAAACTTTATTTAGAAATAGTAAAAAAAGAAGGCAAGGTTGATATAATTCATTGTCATTCTTCCTTTTGGGCGGGAATTAGTGCTAATTATATTTCAAAAAAATATAATATTCCACTAGTTATTACAGAACATTCCTCCATAGAAAAAGCTGTTTACATTAAAGAGAGTTATAAGCCTTTAGTAAAAAAATCTTACATCGAATGTGATAAACTTATAGCAGTTGGAAATGGATTGAAAGAAGAAATTACAAGATTTTCAGGAAGAGAAGATATAGAAGTAATACATAATCTTATTCCTGTTGATAATTTTTATATAAGTGAAAATACTAATGAAAAATTTACTTTCTTTTCTCTAGCTTTTTTAGAAGGGGAGAAAGGAATGGATATATTAATTAAAGCCTTTAGTGAAAAGTTTAAGGATAAAAATTATAAGCTTATTATTGGAGGCGAAGGAAGTCAAAAAGAAGGGCTTATAAACTTATCTAATAGTCTTGGGATTTCTAATCAAGTTGAGTTTTTAGGAGCAATTTCAAGAAAAGAAGTGGCAAAATATATGAGTATATGTAATGCTTTCGTCCTTGCATCATTACATGAAACTTTTGGAGTTGTATATATAGAGGCTTTAGCTTCAGGAAAACCTGTAATAGGAACTTATAATGGTGGGGCAGAAGATATTATTGATGATAATAATGGCTTATTAGTTAATAAAAATGATATGAAGGCTTTAGGAGATGCTATGGTATATTTATCAGATAATATTAGTTCCTATGATAAAGAGAAAATAAGAAAAGAATGTGTAGATAGATTTTCTAAAGATAAAATAATAAATGAAGTTATAAATGTATATAGTACGATATTAAGAAAGGGGGAATAATTATGCTATTTAAAGATTATAATATTGAGTCTTTTTTAAAGGAGTTATCATCTGATGCACCTTCTCCTGGAGGTGGAAGTACTGCAGCTTTAGTTGCGGCTTTATCAGGGGCTTTAAATTCTATGGTTTATTCTTTAACTGTTGGTAAGAAAGCTTTTGAAAATTTAAGTGAAGATAAGCAAGATAAGATGCTTAAATTAAAGGAAGAAACAGTAAAATTCATTGTTGCATCACAAGAGTTTATGGAAGAGGATAGAAAAGACTTTTTAGCTTTAATGGATTGTTACAAGCTCCCTAAGAGCAATGAAGAAGAAATAGCTTTAAGAAAAGAAAATATAAAAAATTGCACAATAAAAGCAATGGAAACGCCATTAAAATTAGCAAAAGCATGTATAGATTTTTATAGTAACATTGACTTTGCAGTTGAATTTGGAAATAGAAATTTAGTTTCAGATGCAGGAGTAGCAGCTTCTCTATTACATTCAGCTATAGAAAGTGCTGCAATTAATGTTAAAGTTAACTTAAATTTTATTAAAAATGAATATGATTATAAAAAAGTAGAAGAAACTCTTGAGGATATTTTAAGTAAGTCTAATACTTTAAAAAATGAAATATTAGATAAGGTTAATAATATTATATATAAATAAAAGTATAGGTAAGAATGAAG
>NZ_JAWGSV010000257.1:0-4514 GCF_032552055.1 Clostridium sp.
GTCTAGGTTAAATACTTCACTATTATCTATTCATCTCCCCCTTCTTGAAACTCCTTCATTTATATTTACTACGTTTTTCTGTAATAGTGATATTTCAGATGTAAATCAATCTACTAATTATACTATCTTATAAAATCTCTACATACCTTTAAAACTTCTTTATTAAACTAATAATCTATCACTATCCTTTTATAATTACTTAAATTTATATATACCAGTAAATATCATACACTTAAAGCATATATTTCAATTATAATTATATATTTTCATCATATACACTAATAAATGTTTTATAATTAAAGTGTATATTTAAGTATCATTATATAATTAAACTATCTTAGGAGGTGTTTTTAATAGCTATAAATACTATTTCAAAAGGCTTTATAGGAACTTATACTAAAGGAAATAGCAAAGGAATTTATAAGTTTTCTTTCAATAATACAAATTGTGAAATAGACTCTATAGATATTGCTAGTGAAATTGGAAGTCCAACTTACTTAGCTATTTCTAAAGATAAGAAATTTTTATATTCTATAATAAAGAAAGGTAATGAGGGAGGAGTTGCTTCTTATTTAATTAATGAAGATTTAAGCTTATCTCTTCTAAATTACAAGATTTCCCTTGGCGCTTCACCATGTCATTTAATTACTGATAGTAAAAACTCATTCTTATTTTCTGCAAATTATCATAATGGTGAAATATCTTGCTATTCTCTACTAGCTGATGGCTCTATAGGCGATTTAGAATCTAGAAATTATCATACTGGCTCTGGAGTAAATATAAAAAGGCAAGAAAAGCCTCATCCACATTTTGTATGCCTTACTCCTAATGAAGAAAAACTTCTTGCTATTGATTTAGGTATTGATAAACTTTTTGTTTATGATTATGAAAATGGGATTTTAAAAGAAGATACTTCACGTTCTATTAAATTACCAGATGGAGTAGGCCCAAGACATATGACTTTTCATGAAAATAATAAAGTTGCATTCCTACTTAGTGAACTAACTTCAGAAGTTTTTGTATTATCTTATAATATTGAAGATAATACCTTTAATATACTTCAAAGAATTTCAGCTCTTCCTGAGAATTTCAAAGGGAGATCTGATGCAGCTGCAGTCAATATATCACCAGATGGAAAATTCTTATATACATCTAACCGTGGCTTCGACTCTATTGCTGTATTCTCTATAGATGAAAAAACCTTTAAACTTAATTTAGTTGAAATTACAGAAACAAAAGGCTCTCATCCTAGGGATTTTACTATCGATCCAAGTGGACAGTTTTTAATTATCCCTCATCAACTTACACCTAATATTACTCTTTTCCATAGAGATATTAAAACAGGTAAGTTAACTAAGGCTGATAAAGAATTTGCTATTGAAAGCGGAGTTTGCATTAAGTTCATTTAATAAAAAATAGACATCTCAAAGTAATTGTTTGATATGTCTATTTATATATCTAGATTTAATATTAATATCAAAATTATTTATCCGATGGCTACCATTGCTAATACTCTCATCTTCTCAAAGTGGGATCTAAGCACTGCTACGCACATGGATTAATTCTTATAATTCTTAAATTAATATCTTGTTGAGTTCTTTAATTGTCTTTCAATATCTCTCTTATGAGCTTTTTCAAGCATAGAATCTCTTTTATCGTAATTCTTTTTACCTCTACATAAGCCAAGGGCTACTTTAACCTTTCCATTTTTCAAGTATAAAGAAAGTGGCACTAAAGTAAATCCTTGTTGAGATACAAGACCTGCAAATCTTGAAATTTGCTCTTTATGAAGTAATAGCTTTCTTTCTCTTAATGGATCAACATTAAAAATATTTCCTTGTTCATAAGGACTAATATGCATACCTTTAATTGTTATTTCTCCATTCTCAACATCAGCATAACTTTCTTTTAAGTTACACTTTCCTGCTCTTATTGACTTTACTTCTGTTCCAACTAAAGCTATTCCAGCTTCAATTGTTTCTTCAACAAAATAATCATGCCTTGCTTTTCTATTTTCAGCTAATGAATTACTATTTTTCTTTCTTACCATAATATCCACCACTTATTTCATTTTTTCTTAATTATAACAAAATAGTTGAAAATAAACCAGTAGCTTCAAAATTCAAAGATTTCAAAAAGTGCTTTGCACTTTTTACTCTTCTTCATCTGTTAAAACATTTTGAATATCTGCCTTAGCCTTTTGAATTTCTTCACTTAATTTTTCACTTGGAACTATTTCTTCTTTATTATCTTCTTCTATTAAGTCAAAATATACTTCTCTATTATCTATATCTACTCTACTACATTTTACCTTAACTTCATCACCTAATCTATAGACCTTCTTAGTTCTTTCTCCTATTAAGCATAAATGAGCTTCATCATAGATATAATAATCATCATCTAAAGCTGTAATATGGATAAGCCCTTCTATAGTATTTGGAAGTTCTGCAAATAATCCAAAGGAAGTTACTGAAGAAATAATTCCTGAGAACTCTTCTCCAATTCTTTCTTGCATATATTCTGCCTTCTTTAAATCATCTACTTCTCTTTCAGCTTCTTGAGCTAATCTTTCCATTTCTGATGATTGCTTAGATGCTATTTCCACTATTCCAGATAGTTTTGCACTTCTCTTTTCATCTATCTTACCATTAAGTTGTTCCTTAATGATTCTATGAATTTGAAGGTCAGGATATCTTCTTATTGGTGAAGTAAAGTGACAGTAGTATTTTGCTGCAAGACCAAAGTGTCCTACACATTCTGGTGAATACTTAGCTTGCATCATTGAACGAAGTAATAATGTACTAACTACAGTTTCCTCTTTCTTACCCTTCACCTTTTCTAGTATATCTTGAAGAGCTCTAGGGTGAGTTTCTTGTCCCCACTTAACTACATGACCTAAATTGTATACAAATTCTTTAAACTTTTCTAATTTTTCTTCATCTGGATCTTCGTGAATTCTATATACAAATGGTAAATTAGTCCAATACATATGCTCAGCTATAGTTTCATTACAAACTAGCATAAATTCTTCTATTATTCTATTTGCAATAGCTCTATCATAAGGCTTTATATCAATTGGCTTACCTAAGTCATTTAATATTATCTTAGACTCTTCAAAATTAAAGTCTATAGCACCTCTTTTAAATCTCTTTTGACGAAGAATAGTACATAACTCTTCCATAGCTTTAAAGTCATCTACTAAATAATCATATCTTTTAATAAGTTCTTCATCATTATTTTCAAGAATCTTAGTTACATCTGTATAAGTCATTCTTTCAGAAGTTCTTATTACAGTTTCGTGAATTTCATGTCTAATAACCTTACCCTTGTTATCTATAATCATAAAACAACTTAAGGCAAGTCTATCAACCTTAGGATTTAATGAACAAATCCCATTAGATAATTTCTTTGGTAACATTGGAATAACTCTATCTATTAAATAAACAGAAGTTGCTCTTTTTAAAGCTTCCTTATCTAAAGGATTCTTTTCTCTTACATAATGAGATACATCTGCTATATGAACTCCAAGCTTATACTTTCCATCTTCAAGCCTTTCTATAGACACAGCATCATCTAAGTCTTTAGCATCTTCTCCATCTATAGTTACCATTCTTAAATCTCTAAGATCTAATCTTCTTTTATATTCTTTTTCATCTATTTCTTCTTCAATATTTTCTGCATAATTAAGAACCTTCTCTGAAAACTCTTCTGGCAATCCATATTTCTTAATAATAGTTAATATATCTAATCCTTTATCACCTTTTTTACCTAGGACTTCTTTAACTATTCCTTCTGGGCTTCTTCTTTTATCTCCCCATTTTACTATTTCACAAATTACTATATCGCCTTCACTTGCACCATTTCTATCTTTTTTAGATATAAATATATCTTGATTTATTCTAGTATCTTCTGGCACAACAAAGCCAAAGTTTCTACTATCTTCATAAACACCAATTATCTTAGAATTTACTCTTTCTAGTACTTCTCTTACTTCACCTTCACGCTTTTTACCATTAAAGTCTTCTCTTGTGATTTGAACTAATACCTTATCTCCATTCATAGCACCATTCATTGAAGAACTAGGTATGAAAACATCCTTTTCTCCTTCAGTTTCTGGTAATAAGAATCCAAATCCTTTTTGATGGACTTCTAACTTTCCTTTAATAAGTCCAAGTCTTTCTGGCACTCCAAACTTATCTTTCTTAGTTCTAACTATTAATCCTTCTTTTTCCATTGCTTTTAAAACTTTTTTAAAAGACTTATATTCATCAGGATTTATATCAAATACTGATACTAATTCTTGAATATCCATTGGTCTATAAGCTTCTTCTCTCATAAAACTTAATACCGTTTGCTTTATTCCCATTTTTTCACTTCCTTTATTAGAAATATAGACCTATCTTTTGTACCTATACTTCTATATTTTATCCATATAAAAGTTTAATAATCTTTTATTATCTATGATTTTATCTTTATATTATTATATTATTTAAAGTTTTATATCTATAATTAAT
>NZ_JAWGSV010000258.1:0-4476 GCF_032552055.1 Clostridium sp.
ATAAGCATATTTATAACTAAATTATACCATTACTTTTCAGTTTGTAATTTATGTAAAATAGCCTTTTTAAGCCTTTTTCTCTTATTTAAAATGATTATCTCTCTCAATATATATTTTTTGAGGTTTTATAAATTTTTTCTATTAATATAATTGCTTTATCCTAGTATTTAGTTGACCTTAATTAATTTATGTATAAAAAAAGTGTAGTATATCTCTATGAGTCAAATCCTTGGATTATACTACTCACATTATATCCTACACTATATATTATAAATTTAATTGTTTATTATAGCATTAATAGTTATCTGCATCTTTTCTCTCAGCTCTTCATCTTTTAATAATACCATAGATATTAGATCTAATAGATACATAGCAGAAAATTGACTATTTATAAACTTGCTTCTATCAATAAACTTAGGATTATAAACTATAAACTCTATATCTGAGTGCTTACTTAAACTGCTTCCCTCAAAGCTAGTAATAGAAATAGTTGTTGCCTTATTTTCTTTTGCTTTTCTAAGAGAATGTACTACCTCTTCAGTCTCCCCTGATATAGATATACCTATAACTAAATCATCCTTCTTTACTATAGAGCTATTGATAATCATCATATGTGAATCTGCAATGCTATGAACATTAAATCCCATTCTTAAAAGCCTATGCATCATTTCTGTCCCTGTTAATCCTGAACTACCAACACCATGGATATATATGTTTCTAGCTTTCTTAATCTCATTTACTGCTTTAAATATAGCTTCCTTATCTATCAATGCCTTAGTTCTCTCTATAACCTCATTGTAATATTGATAAGCATAAGAAAATATCTCATCCTCATTCTCATCTACTACCTCTACCCTATTAGAGCTAAGTTTAATTTTCATATCCACAAAGCTTTCACAGCCTATCTTCTTAGCAAATCTAGTTATAGTTGCACCTGACGTTCCAATATCCTTTGCTAAATCAGTAATATTTGTATTCTTAATTTTATCCCCATACTGCATTATATAATTAGCTATGTCTTTCTCTTTATCTGAAAAACTATTATATATTTTTTGGATTTCACATAATATATCCACTTTAACCCTCCAAATAACTGAAAACAAATTAAAACTATAGTTTCAATTTTCATATTTTACTTAAATAATTATTTTGCTTTAAATTTTATAAAACTGAATTAATTTATATTAAAATATACATATAATTAGAATATCACTAATCCAAAACAAATAAAAGAGTTCATTATAATGAAAAAAGCTGCTCTTACGGCAGCTTTTTTAACTATAGTGCTTTTAACACTTCATCATTAAACTTTTTAGTTATTAATTGTGGTCTTGTTATTGCTCCACCAACTACTACTGCATATGCTCCTTTTTCTAAAGAAAGCTTTGCTTTTTCTGGTGTATCAAAGTTTCCTTCTGCAATAACCTTTGCCTTACAATCCTTTATTAAAGCTTCTAAAACTTCAAAGTTATTAGAGCCTTTAGAATGCTCTGTATAACCAACTAAAGTAGTGCCTACATAATGGAACCCAAGCTCTCCAGCTCTTAATCCCTCTTCTATAGTAGATATATCAGCCATAAAAGCTTGATTTGGGTATTTCTTAAATATACTCTTTAAGAACTCTTCATCTTGATCTATAGTCGCATCTAGTGCAATTATATCTACTCCTGTTTCTACTAAGGCATCTACTTCCTTCATAGTAGGAGTTATATATGGCTTCATATTTTCATAATCTATTTTTATTATACCTATTATAGGTAAATCTACTTCTTTTTTTATAGCAATTATGTCTTCAGTACTATTTGCTCTTATTCCTATAGCACCGCCTTCTTTGGCTGCTACTGCCATTCTACTCATTATATAAGAGCTATGAAGTGGTTCGTTTTCTAGTGCTTGACATGATACAATTAATCCTCTATTTATCTCTTTCACTCTTATTAATCTCTCCCTATAATTTCATTTATTTTTTGCTTTAATGGATCTGCTTTAGCTCCAAATATTGCTTGTATTCCTCCCTTAACTTCTAATACAGCTGTAGCTCCTAAAGATTTAATTTTAGCTTTATCTACTTTACTTACATCTTTAACTGCAACTCTAAGTCTTGTTATACAAGCATCAACATCATCTAAGTTTTCAGCTCCACCAAGTGCTGCTAAAACTTCTTCAGCAACTTCATTTAAGCTATCTTTAGTAACAACTTTAACATCTTCCCCCTCAACTTCTCTACCAGGAGTCATAACGTTAAACTTAGTTATTAAGAATCTGAATGTGAAGTAGTATAATGCAAACCAAACTGCTCCAACTACTAATACAAGTATCCAGTTAGTTTTATCATTTCCTTGAAGAACTCCAAATAATGTAAAGTCTATTAATCCACCTGAGAATGTATTACCAATTGATATATTTAATATATCTGCAATGAAGAATGATAATCCATCAAACACTGCATGTACTACATATAACCATGGTGCTACGAATAAAAACATAAATTCAATTGGTTCTGTAATACCAGTAACAAATGAAGTTATTGCTGCTCCTAAGAATAATCCACCAACTAATTTTCTTCTTTCTTTAGGTACACAGTGATACATAGCTAAACATGCTGCTGGTAAACCAAACATCATAGTTGCAAAACGTCCAGCAAAGAATCTTGTTCCTTCTGTAAATAATCCAGTGTGATTTGGATCAGCTAATTGAGCAAAGAATATATTTTGTGCGCCAGTAATAGTTTGTCCTGCCACAGTTGCCACTCCACCTAATTCTGTATACCAGAATAATGGGTAAATCATGTGATGTAATCCTACTGCACCTGTTAGTCTTAATAAGAATCCATAAAGAAATGTTCCTATTGGTCCTAAACCTGCTATTGCATTACCTGCTGTAACTAACCAACCTTGGAATGTTGGCCATATTAAGAAGAATATTCCTCCAATAAATATAGCTGCAAAAGATGATACTATTGGTACAAATCTTGATCCACCAAAGAATCCTAAAACTGCTGGTAATTGAATGTTTCCATATTTATTATGTAAGAATGATACTGTCAAACCAATTACTATAGCTCCTACCACACCTGTATCTATTGATTCAACTGCTGGATTAAAAGCTGTGATCATTCCACTAATTGCTGCATTCATAACTAAGAATGAAACTGCACCTGCAAGTCCTGCAGTACCCTTATCTTTCTTAGCTAAACCTACTGAAAGACCTATACACATAATAAGTGCTAAGTTAGCAAAAACAACATTTCCTGCTGAAGACATAATTGAGAATATGCCTTGTAACCATGCAATATCTAAGAATGGATAAGCTTGAACTGTATTAGGGTTTGATAATGCACCTCCAATACCTAGTAATAAACCTGCTGCAGGTAAAATCGCTATTGGTAACATAAAGGACTTACCTATTTTTTGTAGCTGCTTAAACAAAATAATTCCTCCCTCATTTAATTAAAATCATTTTCAATATTACTTTTTTATAAAAATTATTTTCTTTTGAATACATTTACATATTACCATGAAAATATTTTTAGCGCAAGTATTTTAATTAAAATTTTTTTCATTTGTATTTTTCCATAAAAAAATATTGCAAAACTATTCCTAGATTAGTTTTGCAATACTAAACAATCTTATACTTATTTAAATATATCTCTATAATTACATACCTCTATATTATTTTCTTCAAGAAAACTTTTTAATTCTTTAGAAGTAAGTATTTCTAACTCTTCTATTCTTTTTATATTATATGAACTATTCTCTAAGATAAAACTATCTAAATATGCTGGATGAGACATAGTCTCTAAAACATCATAGCTAGTAAATTTATCTTTAAGATTTTTAAATGAATCGACACTGACGGTCTCTTCATAAAATATCCCTTCATAAGGAAGAATTTTTTCATAATCTAATTTATATTCAATCCCTCCCCTTATTGGGTAAGGATATTTCTTTATAATTCTCTCCATAACAGGTTTTAATACCTCAAAAGTATGAACATGATGATGAGAATCTAAATGAGTTATATCTATCCCACTAGTCCTTACCTTTTCAATTTGAGCACAAAACTCATTGTATACTTCTTCTAGATCGATATTTTCAACTACTTCAGGTGTTATTTTTTTATAAAAATATCCATTTTCATCTACTATTGTCTTATGAGATTTTAATAATGGTTTATATGCAGATAAAGTTAAGTGAACACCACATCCTAAACCATTACAATCCTTTAATAGTTCTACTGCATGTTCATACCCTGGCATCCCAGCCATTATCGTAGTACTTCTTATTATACCATTTTTAAAAGCATCTACTATCCCATAATTCACACCTCTGCTATACCCAAAATCATCAGCATTTACTATTAACTTCATATTTTCCCCTCTCTCTCGTAAAGTATATAAATTCCCATTATATTCTTATATACCTTATATAATTTATTTTTTAATTATCTATCAATTAAATTATATCCATTTAAATC
>NZ_JAWGSV010000259.1:0-4462 GCF_032552055.1 Clostridium sp.
ATTAAATACTAACGAAAGATAGGGGACAAACTAATGATTGAAAAACTATTTAAACTTAAAGAGCGTGATACTAACATAAAAACGGAAGTAACAGCAGGTATAACTACATTTATGACAATGGCATATATTTTAGTACTGCAACCTATGTTTATGGGAGCAGCTGGAATGGATGTTGGAGCTGTAACTGTTGTAACAGCGATTTTATCAGCAGTATTTAGTATATTTATGGGACTTTACACAAACTTACCTTTTGCTTTAGCACCAGCTATGGGAAGTAATGCATTCTTTGCCTATACTTTAGTTGCAGGTGGAGTAGTTAATTGGGAGACAGGCTTAGGAATGGTATTTATTTCAGGAGTTGTTTTTATCCTTTTAACTATATTTGGTTTAAGAGAAGTTATAGTAAATTTAATACCTAAGAACATTAAGTATGCAATAGGTGTTGCAGTTGGATTTTATATAGTACTATTAGGCTTCAAAAATGGAGGATTAATGACTTTAGAAGGTGGAAGCATCGCTATGGGAGATGTTAAATCACCAGGAGTTTTACTTACAATAATAGGATTAGTATTAGTTGTATTTTTACAAGCAAGAAAGATTAAGGGTGGAGTATTAATTGCAATAATACTAACAACATTAATAGGAATTCCAATGGGAATTACAAATGTTCCTGAAAGTTTAGTTACAATGCCACCATCAATAGAACCAATAGCATTTAAACTTGATATTATGGCAGCATTAAAGTGGAGCTTTTTCCCACTAATGTTTACATTCTTTGTAGGAGATTTCTTCTCTACTTTAGGAACTTTATTAGGTGTTTCTGCAAAGGCCGATCTTTTAGATGAAAATGGAGATTTACCAGAAATAAATAAACCATTTTTAGTAGATGCAATTGCGACAGTAGTTGGAGCGATAATGGGTTCTACAGTAGTAACAACTTATATTGAATCAGCAGCTGGAGTTGAAGAAGGTGGTAGAACCGGATTTACGGCAGTAGTAACAGGAATATGTTTTGCACTTACAGTATTTATTACTCCAATAGCAGGAATGATACCAAGTGAAGCAACAGCGCCAGCCTTAATATTAATTGGATTATTAATGATTACAGGAATTAAAGATATAGAATTTAATGATTTTACAGAAGCTTTTCCAGCTTTTGCAACAATTACTTTTACAGCTTTTACTTCAAGTATATCAAATGGTATAAGTATAGGAATTATATCTTACATGGTTACTAAAGTAATGGCAGGAAGATTTAAAGATTTAAATATAGGAATATATATATTATGTATTCCACTAATAGCATATTTTTTTGTAGTATAGGAGAAATAAAATGAGAATATTATCTAGGGATAAAAGGGGATTAATAGAAGCAGCTATAGGAAAGAGACCTTGCGATTTAGTTATTAAAAATGCAAGTATAGTTAATGTTTTTACTGGTGAGATATACAATGGTCATATAGGAATATATGCTGGATTTATAGCTCATATATCTACAGCTACAGATAATCAGGATATGTTAGATATAGAAGGAAAACAATATTATGATGCTAAAGGTAAGCATGTAATACCAGGACTTATAGATAGTCATATACATATTGAAAGTACTCTTATGACTCCAAGAAACTTTGCAAAGGAAGTAATACCATATGGAACAACAACTGTGGTAACAGATCCTCATGAAATTGCAAATGTTCATGGAATAAGAGGAGTTAAGTACATGCACGATAGTAGTGAAGATCTTCCAATGAGACAATATGTACTAGCACCTTCTTGTGTACCAGCTGTTTTAGGCTTTGAAAATGCAGGAGCTGAGTTTTTTGCAGAAGAAATTGAAGAAATGCTAGACTTAGATAGAGTTCTTGGCTTAGGAGAAGTTATGGACTTTATAGGAGTTGTTGAAAATAGTGATAGAATGGTTAGCATATTAGAAAAAGCTGAAAAGAGAGGATCATTTATTCAAGGACATGCACCTTTCTTAAGTGGAAGAATGCTATCAGCTTATTTATGTGGAGGGGCTACTACTTGTCATGAAAGTAGAACACCTAAGGAAGCAAGAGATAAGCTTAGAAATGGTATGTATGTAGATGCAAGAGAAAGTTCAATATCTAAGGATGTTACTGAAATAGTAAAGGGCGTAAAAGACTTTAGATATTTAGATAATTTAACTTTATGTACTGATGATAGAGAAGCAGATGAAATACTTAAGAGCGGACATATGAATGATGTAGTTAGAACTGCAATAAAGGCTGGACTTCATCCGATTGATGCAATAAAATCTGCAACTTTAAATTCAGCAAGAGAAATAGGAGTAACTAATTTAGGAGCTATAGCCCCAGGATATGTAGCGGATTTAGTAGTTTTAGATGACTTAGAAGAGATGAAGGTTAAAGCTGTAATCTTTGAAGGGAAGTTAGTTGCTGAAAATGGTACTTTATTAAAGGCTATAGAGGATAAGAAGTATGATATAGAATTAGAGAATTCAGTTCATGTTGATAATCTATCTTTAGAAGATTTTAAATTAAAAGCACCAATAGAAAACGGAAAAATAAAAGTAAATGTTATTAGATACGAGAGTCAAAGATCTTCATCTACTAAAATAGTTGAAGAAGTTGTGGATGTTAAAGATGGATATGTATCATTACAAGATAATGATGATTTAAGATTTGTTATAGTTATTAATAGACATGGGAAGTTAGATACTAAGGCAATAGGATTAGTAAGAGGCTTTGGCATAGATAAAGGTGCTTTAGGAAGCACAATTTCTCATGATAGTCATAACTTAACTATAGTATATAAGGATATAAATGAAGCCTTTAAGGTAGCAGAAGACTTAATCTCTATAGGGGGAGGAATAAGCTGTGCTATAGATGGGGAAATAAAAGAACATATCCAATTAGAAGTTGCAGGACTTATGACAACTAAGGCTGCCTCAGAAATAGCTGTAGTTGCTGAAAGAATGAAGGAGATTCTTAAAGAAATGGGGTTAACTGAAATAAAAAACCCTCTATTAAGAATCGTTACTTTAGCACTTCCAGTAATACCTGAAGGTAAGATGTCAGACTTAGGATTAATAGATGTAAATAAAAAAGAAATAGTAAGTATTTTTAAGAATTAATGAATTGAGCTGTGGGAAAAGACAGCTTAATTAAAATTTAATAATTAAAAAAATTTGATTTTCAAAACTCCTAAGGGAGTTTTTTTCATTAATTTTTCATTTCAAATTCTACATATATTATCGAGAGTAGTTCAAGATTTTTTATGAAATTTAATAATGATAAAATGATATAGGTTTTAACTAATGAAAATATTAAGCAGGTGAGAAATTTGATAACTATTTTAAAAAAATCTATAAGGCTTATGATAGGCTTTATTCTATGTGCAAGTTCTACTGTATTTATGCTTAATTCAAATCTTGGGCTATCACCATGGGATGTCTTTCATCAAGGGATATCAAATGTAACTGGATTAACGATAGGACAAGCTAACATACTTTCTAGTATTATAGTAATAATTACAGGTATAGGGTTTAAACAAAGGATTGGTATAGGAACATTATTAAATATTGTTATGATTGGAAAATTCGTAGATATAATTGATGAAAGCAATATAATACCTATGGCAAATAATTTAGCTGTGGGAATTATTATGATGATGATTGGGATGTTTGTTATGGGGTATGGATGTTATTTATACATAGGTTGTGAATTAGGTTGTGGTCCTAGGGATGGAGTAATGGTAGGGTTAAGTAGTAAATTAAAAAAGCCAATTAAGCTAATTAGGAGCAGCATAGAAATATTTGTTTTAGTAATAGGCTTTATTTTAGGAGGAAAAGTTGGAATAGGCACTTTAATAAGTGCAATTTTTATTGGGTATTGTATTCAGATAGTATTTAAGTTGCAAAACTTTGATGCAGTAAATGTAAGGCATAAATCAATTATGGAATCTATAAAACTGTGATTGGATAAAAAATATAGAATAAATTGTCGTACGATTTTGGTTAAAAAGTTTCCTGGGAAATTATACAATTAATATATATTTGTTTTTCCCTTTTAAAAATATAGTAGAGGGGAAAATACATATAAATTAATTATTTAATAAAAGGGGGATCATATTATGCAGGAATATGATAAGCAATTAACTACGGTAAACAATAGTACTAATGGAATGGCAATAGCTGGTTTTGTATTAGGTCTTATTTCTTTAATTTTTAATTTATTTTGGATACCATCAATATTGGGAATCGTTTTCTCAAGTGTTGGACTAGCTCAAATATCAAAGAATAATCAAAAAGGAAAGGTACTTGCAATTGTTGGATTAGTAGCAAGTGTTGTAAGTATAATATTTGCAATATTAGCAATATTAGCTTTGTTTAGTCTATAAAAATAATACTATAAGTAAAATGAAATCCATTAGGGGCTGTTGAATAAACAGCCCTAATTAAAGTTCTATAATAGTACCT
>NZ_JAWGSV010000260.1:0-4447 GCF_032552055.1 Clostridium sp.
TCTCACATCTGTAAGATAATTTACAAAACTCATATCAGTTTCCTTTTTAAATATTGTAGAAAAATAAGTTTGACTAACATGCAAATTTGAACATAGTTTTTCTACAGATATATCATAATCTTTGTAATTAATCTTTATATATTCCTTAGCTTTTTCTACTAATATCTTAGATGAATTTACTCTTTCCTTCTTAATTATTTCATTCAAAGTTATTGCTTTTAATATGAACCATTCTTTAATTTCTTCAATAGAATTAAAGTCATCTAAGTATGTATAAAAATTAAATTCACTTCCAAAAACATCATTAACCTCTATATTATGGCTCTGAGTTAATTTAAGCATAGATGTAAGAACTTCCATCAAATAAATTCTATACTTGGCTAGTTGAACAAGTGATTCTTCTATCTTTTTAAATATACTTCCAACTGTTTTTCTTATATTATCTTCACCTGAAAGTTTAATAGAGTTTAAAAATCTTATTTCTTCTTGATCTTCAAATTTAAGTTGAACAGAATTATCTGGTTCTAGATCATCAATATATATTGTTTTTCCATTACCTAATATTTGTCTATATCCTAAGGCGCTTTGTGCCGTTCTATAAGAAAATCTTATTTCATTAATATCTTTATATATTCTACCTATTCCTATAGATATTGTACTTCCAAAGACACATTCAAAAATTTTGCATACTTCATTTAATCCTTTTATAACCTTCATAATGTTATCCTTTTCATCAAGAGATAACAAAACTACCATTTTATCTAAATAAGGAAAGCTTATAAACTTACAATAATTCTCCATAGTCTCATCTACCATATTTTTAATTGATACTGAAACTAGTCCACTATCTTGATCTTTAGAAAGACCATCAATATTTATTATAGCTACGCATAGATATTTAGTTATAAAATCTAATCCTAGTTTTTCTTCATTTTCTTTCCACTGATCTTTATTAATTCTACCTTCTAAGGCTCCTACTAAAAATTGTTCTCGTATCACCGGGATACTTTCCAAATAATGTTTTTTCAGAGTATCAATATTCCTTTTTTCATTATATTCCTTGTCCAATTTTCCTTTTAACCTTTTTAAGACCTCTATAAGTTCAAGAGAATTAATAGGTTTTAATACATACTCAACAACATTTATTTTAATAGCTTGATGAGCATAGTCCAAATCATCTGAACCAGAAAAAATAATTATTTTTGTTGATGGCATTAAATCGATTACTTTTTTCCCAAGCTCCAACCCATCCATAAAGGGCATTTTAATATCTGTCATTATTACATCTGGATGAAGTTTTTCAGCTAATTCTAAAGCTTCTTGTCCATTCTCTGCATCCCCTACAACTATAAACCCATTTTCTTCCCAATTTATTTTCTTAATGACTCCAAGTCTGATTTCTTCTTCATCATCTACAATCATTAATTTATATAACCCCATAACTAACCTCCAAGTTAATAATATGAAAACTAAATTAATAAATACTAAAGTAAAAAATTTCCTAATACTAAAGTTAATTATACCATATTTTATTAAACTTTTTTATAAATATTTAAATGCATAAAAATAGGGCGGGTTAAAATTAACCCCACCCTATTATATGAGCAAAATATCTCTTTTATACTTTATACTAATATTCCTATTATTAGTGATAAAATAAGCAAAGTAAATAATGCTACTAAAACCTTATCCATTGTTTTTACTGATACATTTAAGTTTCCATAGAGGGTATCCCTCATTGATTTCCTCGGAACTTCTTCTACTTTTTCTTTAATAGCTTCATTTTCCATTATTATCATTTCCTTTATTATTTTTTAGCTATATATTTTCTTACATCTAATGAAACTGCAACTATAATTATTAAACCTCTAATTATATATTGCCAATATGCATTTACGCCTATGAAGTTTAGTCCATAGTTTATTACTTGAAGTAATACTGTACCAATTAATACTCCTGGGATTGTACCAATACCTCCTGTAAATGATACACCTCCAACTACGCAGGCAGAAATTGCATCTAGTTCATAGTTAAATCCTGTACTAGTTGTAGTAGATCCTGCTCTAGCTGCTTCTAAGAAACCTGCAAGTCCATAAAGCACACCTGAAATTATAAATATAAACATTATGTTCTTTACTAAGTTAACACCTGAAACTGCTGCTGCTTCAGGGTTCCCCCCAATAGCGAACATATTTTTACCAAGCTTTGTTTTATTCCATACAAACCACATTATTGCTGCAACAATTGCAAGATAAAATACCAAGTAAGGTATTTCTACACTACCTAATTTAAAATAGCCATTAACAAAAGAAGTATATCTTTCATCTAAGTTAGCTACTGGTTGAGCTCCTAGTGGCGGTCTATCAATATATAAGCAAGATGCACCATAAGCTATAAGTTGGGTACCCAAAGTTATAATAAAGGCATGAACTTTCAGCTTTGCAACCCCGAATCCATTAATAGCACCAAATATCCCACCAATTACTATAGATATAAACATTGGTAATATTAATGGTAGTGCTGGTAAATCTGGATACATTCTTGCAGCATATGTTGTTGATTGCAATAATGATGCTGATATAATTGCTGTAAAACCTAAAATACGCCCAGCAGAAAGGTCAGTACCTTGTAGTACTATTAATCCCGCAACACCAAGCGCAAGGATACCACGTGTTGATGCTTGACTTAAAATATTAGTAAAGTTCTTCAATGAAAGGAATCCTGGCTCCTTTATAACAAAGAACACTATCATTATAAACAGAACTATATATAGTGCATAATTAAGTAAGAAATTTTGTAAAGATTCTTTATTAAATTTAACTTTATTCATAGGTTCCACCTCTATTCTAAATATATTTAGCAGCCATAGTCATAATATCTTCTTGTGATAATTTATCTGCATCACCTATTCCAGCTACTTTTCCGTTTGACATTACAAGTATTCTATCGCAAATTCCTAATAATTCTGGCATTTCGGAAGAAACAACTATAACGCCTTTGCCCTTATTTGCTAAATCTATAATAAGTTGATAAATTTCATATTTAGCTCCAACATCTATACCTCTTGTTGGCTCGTCTAACAATAGTATTTCAGGATTAGTTAATAGCCATCTTCCTATAATTACTTTTTGTTGATTTCCTCCTGATAAGCTTCTAATTAGTGTCTTTTGACTTGGAGTCTTAACCTTCATACTATCAATTGTCCACTTAGTATCTTCAGACATTTTCTTATTGTCTAATACTCCATACTTACTATATCCATCTATATTAGCAATCATAGTATTAAACTTAATGTCAAGTTGTCCAAATATCCCATTAGCTCTACGTTCTTCTGTTAATAATGCAAATCCATTTTTTATTGCCTTACGAGAGTCTGTATTTTCTACCTTATTTCCATGAAGCAGTATCTCTCCATCACTATGTTTAGCTATTCCAAATATTGTTTCTAACAATTCAGTTCTTTTAGAACCAACTAGGCCTGCAACCCCAAGTATTTCTCCCTTTTTTAACTCAAAGGATACTTCTCTAATTGAAGGCTGATAAGTACCAGTTAAATTTTTAACTTCTAATATAACATCCTCAGGTTTATTGGTCTTTGGTGGGAATCTATGAGTTAAATCACGTCCAACCATTAGCTTTATTATCTTATCTGTTGTAAGATCTTTAGCTGGATTTGTAGCTATCCACTTACCATCACGCATAATTGTTACATCATCAGAAATTTGAAGGATTTCCTCCATCTTATGAGAAATATATATAATACCGCAGCCCTTATCTCTTAATTTATTTATAATTTTAAATAAGTGATTAACTTCCTCATTGGTTAAAGATGATGTAGGCTCGTCCAAAACTAATATTTTAGCATTATATGAAACTGCCTTTGCTATTTCAATCATTTGTCTTTGCGAAACAGAAAGCTTAGCCATCTTTGCTCTTGGATCAACTTCTATTTCTAATTCATCTAATATTTTTTTTGTTTCATCGTACATGTCTTTTTCATTAACTACTCCGGCTTTCCCTGGATATCTACCAAGCCAAATATTATCCATAACATTTCTTTGTAAAACTTGGTTTAGCTCTTGGTGAACCATAGCAACACCATTATCCATAGCTTGCTTTGGATTAGAGAATTTACTCTTTACACCATCTATAAATATATCTCCACCATCTTCAATATAAACACCAAATAAGCATTTCATTAAAGTAGATTTACCTGCTCCATTCTCTCCCATCAAAGCATGTACAGTTCCTGGCCTTACTTTTAATTGAACCTTATCTAATGCTTTAACACCTGGAAACTCTTTGCAAATATCTATCATTTCAAGAACATATTTTGTATCTGCCATAACCTTTTCACCACTTTTCTATTATTTATTAAACTGCATAGTGAAGACTCACTATGCAGTTTATAGGAAGATTATTTTTATTCTTTAAGAAACTATTATTA
>NZ_JAWGSV010000261.1:0-4402 GCF_032552055.1 Clostridium sp.
CCAATAGTAGCTGGCTTATTCATAGGTGGTTTCTGGCAAGTATTTGTTATGTTTGGTTTACATTGGGGATTAATACCAATATCAATGAATAATTTATCAGTATTAGGTAGTGATCCAGTAGTAGCAACTTCACTGCTTGTTTCTTTCGCACAAACTGGTGTAGTTATGGCAATAATGGCAAGAACAAAAGACAAAAAGTTAAAATCATTATGTATTCCAGCAGTTATTTCAGGTTTCTTTGGAGTTACAGAGCCAGCTATTTATGGTATTACTTTACCAAGAAAGAAACCATTTATATTAAGTTGTATAATTGGAGCTATTACAGGCGGAATTCTAGGATTATTTGGATCAAGCATTTATAATATGGGTGGTATGGGATTATTTATTATTCCTAGTTATATTAACCCAGCTGGAATTGATAAAGGATTCTATGGAGCAATTTTAGCTACAATTGTAGGATTAGTATTAGGATTTATAGCAATGTTTGTTACTTATAAGGATGATACAAAAGAAGAGACTACTCAAGATACAACTAAAACTCCAGAGTTAATAAGTAAAGAAGTTATAGTTAGCCCAATAAAAGGTGAAGTTATGCCTTTAGAAATGGTTAAAGATGAAGTATTCTCAAAAGGTTTATTAGGTAAAGGTGTAGCTATTGAACCAAGTGAAGGTAAGGTAGTAGCTCCTGTAGATGGAGTTGTAACAACATTATTCCCAACATATCATGCTATAGGAATTACAAGTGATAAGGGTGCAGAAATACTTATTCACATAGGTATGGATACAGTTCAATTAGAAGGAAAATGTTTTACTCCTAAAGTAGCACAAGGAGATAAAATAAAGGCAGGACAATTATTATTAGAATTTGATATTAATGGTATTAAAGAAGCTGGATTTCCAGTTACAACACCAGTAATAGTTACAAACTCAGATAATTATTTAGATGTAGTTGAAACAGATAAGAAAACAATAGAATGTAAAGAAGAATTAATTAAAGTAATGATATAACATAAGTTTACGCTTATATTAAGACTCCGAAGCTAGTTAAGCGTAGGAGTCTTAATTTTAAAAAAATATTATAAATTTTACTTAAGATGGAGGATAAGAAAATGAATAATAGATTTCCAGAAAATTTTTTATGGGGTGGAGCTACCGCTGCCAACCAATGTGAAGGTGCTTATAATGTAGATGGTAAGGGATTATCAATTCAAGATATAATGCCAAAAGGTATGATGTCAGCACCAACAGAAGTACCAACAGAAGATAATATGAAATTAGTTGGCATAGATTTTTACAACAGATATAAAGAAGACATTAAGATGTTTGCAGAAATGGGATTTAAGACTTTCAGACTTTCAATAGCTTGGTCTAGAATATTTCCAAATGGTGATGATGCAGAACCAAATGAAAAGGGATTAGAGTTCTATGATAAAGTATTCGATGAATTGGCTAAATATGGAATAGAGCCATTAGTAACATTATCTCATTATGAAACTCCATTACACCTTGCAAAAAAATACGATGGATGGATAGATAGAAGATTAGTAGGTTTTTATGAAAAGTATGTAAGAACTGTATTTACAAGATATAAGGATAAAGTAAAATACTGGTTAACCTTTAATGAAATAAATTCAGTATTACATGCTCCTCTTATGAGTGGTGGAATATTAACTGATAAATCAAAGCTTAGTAAGAGTGATCTTTATCAAGCAATTCATCATGAATTAGTAGCAAGTGCTTTAGCAGTTAAGATAGGTCATGAAATAAATCCAGAATTCAAAATTGGATGTATGATACTTGCTATACCAAATTATCCATTAACACCACATCCTGATGATGTTATAGAAACAATGCTAGAGGATAGACAAAATCTTTATTTTGCAGATGTTCACGTAAGAGGAGCATATCCAAAGTATTTAAATAAATATTTCAAAGAAAATGGAATATCAATAACTATGGAAGAGGGAGATGAAGAAATATTAAAGCATACTGTTGACTTCATTTCATTCTCTTACTATATGAGTTCTTGTGTTACTGCAGATGAAGAAAAGAAGAAATTAGGAGCAGGAAACCTTATCCAAGGGGTACCAAATCCATACTTACCAGCATCTGAGTGGGGATGGCAGATTGATCCTAAGGGATTAAGATATATACTTAATTTCTTATATGATAGATATCAAAAACCATTATTCATTGTTGAAAATGGATTAGGAGCTGTAGATGAATTAATTACTGATGAAAATGGAAATAAAACAGTAAATGATGATTACAGAATTCAATATCTAAATGATCACTTACTTCAAGTAGCAGCAGCTATTGAAGATGGAGTTGAAGTTATGGGATACACTACTTGGGGATGTATTGATTTAGTAAGTGCTTCTACTGCACAACTTAAAAAGAGATATGGTTTCATTTATGTTGATCGTCATGATGATGGAAGTGGAACATTAGAAAGATATAAGAAAAAGAGTTTCTACTGGTATAAAGATGTTATAGCAACGAATGGTGGAAATTTAAAATAGAAAGATATAATTAAAAATTTAGACTTATTAAGCTAATATGAAAAAACAGCTTAATAAGTCTCATATATTTGGAGGTTAATTATGAGTAATATTAAATTCCCAAAAAATTTCTTATGGGGTGGGGCTACGGCTGCTAACCAATTTGAAGGTGGATACAGAGAAGGTGGAAAGGGCTTAAGTACATCAGATATGTTAACTGGTGGAACGCACACAACAGCTAGAAGAATAACAACTGAAATAGAAGAAGGAACATATTATCCAAGCCATGAGGGAATAGATTTTTATCATAGATATAAAGAAGATATTGCATTATTTGCAGAAATGGGATTTAAAACATTTAGAATGTCTATGAACTGGACAAGAATCTTTCCAAATGGAGATGAATTAGAACCAAACGAAGAAGGATTAAAATTCTATGATGATGTATTTGCTGAATTAAAGAAATACAATATAGAACCATTAGTTACTATTTCACACTATGAAACGCCATTTGGACTAACTAAGAAGTATAATGGATGGTTAGGTAGAGAAACTATAGATTGTTATTTAAGATATTGTGAAACAATATTTAATAGATATAAAGACGTAGTTAAGTACTGGTTAACCTTTAATGAAATTAATATATTAACACATGGACCGGCTGCTGCATTTATGGGTGCTGGAGTTATGTTTGATGAAATAAGAGAATTAAAATTTGGACATTTTGAAAATGATCATAAGCAAGAGTGCTTCCAAGCATTACATCACCAATTTGTTGCAAGTGCTAAGGCTGTTCAATTAGGACACTCAATAAACAAAGATTTTAAAATTGGATGTATGATAGCTTATGGAGCATTATATCCTTATACTTGTCATCCAGATGATGTACTTATGGCTCAACAACAAGAAGAGTTATCAAACTATTTATGTGGAGATGTACAAGTAAGAGGAGCATACTCAGGATTTGCTAAGCGTTATTTCAGAGAAAATAATATAGAAATTAAGATGGAAGAAGGAGATTTGGAAACTCTTAAAAATGGATGTGTTGATTTCTATACATTCAGTTATTATATGTCAAACTGCGTAAGTACAAATCCAGATGTTGAAACTACAGGTGGAAACTTAAGCATGGGCTTAAAGAATCCTTACCTAGAAGCAAGTGACTGGGGATGGCAAATTGATCCAGTTGGATTAAGAACTACTTTAAATAAAATCTATAACAGATATCAAATTCCAATGATGGTTGTTGAAAATGGACTAGGAGCTGCAGATACTGTAGAAGCTGATGGATCTATTAATGATGATTATAGAATTAATTACTTAAAGGCTCACATCGAACAAATGAAAGAAGCTATTGATGATGGTGTTGAGCTATGGGGATATACTCCATGGGGATGTATTGATCTTGTAAGTGCTGGTACTGGAGAAATGAAAAAGAGATATGGATTTATTTATGTAGATAAGCATAATGATGGTACTGGTACTTTAGATAGATCAAGAAAGAAGAGCTTTTATTGGTATAAAAAAGTTATAGAAACTAATGGTGGAGAGTTATAAAAAGTATTAAGAGGAATTTAAAGTAGTGTAATTTTTGAAAACTTGGTTTGCTTAGATGAATTTAATTAGTGAGTAAATGTAAGTCCAGTTTCCTTATAAGTGAGATTTATAGTCTTAGGTATTAATATAACTTGCCTAAGGCTATTTTCTTGCTAAAAATAGGTTGCAAGAAAAAATTATTTACAAAAAAGGTTGCTATTGAACAAAAAATGTGTTATTATAAATGAGTAGCAAAGTTGCTAACAAAAAAAGTTTCATTTAGGTAAATAGTTTCTCATCAATTAGAGATTATTATATCAATTTAGAATCTTTAATTTCAGGAGGAATATTTATGTCAGATAAAA
>NZ_JAWGSV010000262.1:0-4379 GCF_032552055.1 Clostridium sp.
AGATTTATTGTATTATAAGTTAAAGCAGAAAGAGGATATCTATTACTTATTGAAGTCAAATTATCAAAGAACAATAAATGGATATTTAGTTTATTTATATGAAAAATATAAAGATTTTATATCTATTTTAATTGACTATATGAAGAATAAAGAAATAGGTGAGGATTTTTATAATATTAAATTAAATAGAATATTTTTAAGGTTTTTAGTTTTAACAGATAAATTAAATGAAGAGGATTTTAAGTTTGCATCTAAATTATATGTAGATTTAACTATAAAGTATATAAAGTATATTTATTCTGAATATGCTATAGAAAATGAGTTAATAAAAGACTATAAGAATGAAGAGGATTCATTTGCTATATACATATATAAAGCATATAAAAATAAAGAGAATAAAAAGATTGCTTTAAGATATTTAAGAAAAGCATTAGATATTTATAATGATATGCATAAGTTAATAGGTTTATTAATAGAAGAGTTTTCAGAGAAAACAAATGAAGAGAAAGAATTAGATGTATTAAAAGATAAATTTATTAATAATATTGAAATACTTATAGCAAATAACAATTTAATTGAGGCAGAAGAGTTAATAGCTGAATATGAAAGTATTTTAGGGAGTGATTTAAGGTTAACGATGTTAAAATCAAGATTATTAATTGGGAAAAAATCTTATCTGAATTAAGAGGGGTAATATGGATATTATAGATATAAAAAATGAAATAAAGAGTAATATTGAAGCGCTTATTAATGAAGGTGATTATAAAGAAGCTAAAAGATTGATAGAAGATTATTGTAAGTTTGAAGATAAAGATATAGATATAATAACTATGCTCAGCATTGTTTTTATATATGAGGAAAATTTCGAAGAAGCAATAAACTTATTAGAAAAAGAACTTGTTTATAATAAGAATAATTTTGATTTGCTATATAACTTAGCTTACGCTTATGAACTAAAAGGGGAGGCTAAAGAAAGTGAATATTATTATAACGTATCATTAAACTTATGTGAAAATGAGGAGTTAAGAAGTAATATAAAATTAAAGTTAAAGGAATTGGAAAAAAATAATAGAAGTTACAATAAGAAAAAGATAGTTTTTTTTGATAAAGGTGATGATAAATTTATTAAAGATATTATAGAATCTTTATCTAATGACTACGAGACTAAAAAAATTACTGTAACAAATTTAAGGCAAATAGATATATGGATGGAATGGGCAGATATCTGTTGGTTTGAATGGTGTGACGAACTTGTGATATATGGAAGTAATAGTGTATTAGCTCCTGATAAAAAGATAATATGTAGATTACATAGATATGAGGCGTTCACTGATTATCCATCTAGAGTAAAATGGGAAAATATTGATAAACTTATAATAGTTACTGAACATTTAAGATTAATATTAAGACAAACTGTAAAAAATATTGAAGATATTGTAGATATAGTTACTGTTAATAATGGTGTAAACATAGATAAAATAGAGTTTATAGAAAAAAATAAAGGATTTAATATTGGCTATGTAGGGTATTTGCATCAAAGGAAAAATCCGATTCTTCTATTGCAGATTATTAAAAAACTAATTAGCGTAGATAAAAGATATAAATTATATATTGCTGGAATTTTTCAGGATCCACTACTAAGGTTATATTGGGATTATCAAATAAAAGAAATGAATTTAGAAAATAATATAATTTTTGATGGATGGCAAGAAGATATTACTTCATGGCTTAGAGATAAGAATTATATTCTATCAACAAGTATACATGAAAGTTTTGGTTATGGAATAGCAGAAGCTATGTGTAATGGAACGAAACCTATAATACATAATTTTGTTTTTTCAGAAGAAATATGGGATAGGAAGTATGTATTTAATACTATTGACGATGCTGTCTCCATGATAAGAAGCAATAATTACAATTCTATGGAATATAGGAATTATATAGAAGATAATTACTCTTTAGATAAGCAAGTAGTTTTGACTAAGGATTTAATTTTAAATATAGATAAAAAGAGTGAGTTCAATTATTCTGAATATTGGAATTCAAGATTAAATAATAAATTTGATATAGAGGGAGTAGGATATATAGGTTTAGGTAGAATTTATAATAAATACCTATACAAATCAAGATTTGATATATTGCATAAATTAGAAAACATAACATTCAAAAATCATAATAAAGCCAATGTTTTAGAGTTAGGACCTGGAATAGGTATGTTTACTGAATATTTTTACAAAAAAAATATTAATTATACAGGTATTGATATTAGTGAGCGAGCTATTTCTGAATTAACAAAAAAATATAAAGGTTTTAAATTTATTCTTGGAGATATATCTGAGAAGTCTAACTATGGAGAATGTAAGTATGATTTTATATTTACTGCAGATGTTCTTCTTCACCTTACGAATGAAAATAAATATAAAGAGTTGATTAGTATTCTATCGCAATCTTTAAGTGATGAAGGATACATAATGATATTTGATTCTATTAGTACTACAAAAGCAGAGAGCAAATCAAAACATTTAGTAATACGAGATATAAATTATATTAAATTGTTATTAGACGAAAATGATTTAGAGTTGGTAGAGATGTTACCAGTAACATTCTTTATGAATTACCCATATGATAAAATTTTATTAAATAAGGGAGCTGAATTAGCTGAGAAGATTTTCTTTAAGGTACAAGAAATTTTTAGTGATAACTCAATTGATGATAAAGATAAGGAGAAGATAGGTGAGTTTTTATATTTATTAGATAAAAAAGCTCTATTAGAGAATTTACCAGGTTTATCGCAAAAAGTTGTTTTAATTAAGAAAAAAAGTAATAATAAAAATATAAATGAGAAAATAGATGTTAATTATATATGGAACCATACAAATATTGATAAGAGATATAAGGAAATAGTTGATTTTATAGAAGAAGAGGGACAATGTGTTAAAAAATATTTGGAGATTTTTGAGAAAAGCATTGAAGCTTTGAAGAAGTCATAGGGGTTAATTAAATTATAAATTTTATTTTTAGATATAGCAAAATAAATTAGAAGGGGATTTGAATTAAATTTAAATCCTTTTTCTTATAGTAATGTAATTTATTGAATATACTTATTGGAAGAAACTATACAGAGATTATTAAATTAAAATCATCTTTAAATACTTCTTATCTTAACGTATAAACTGCAACTTTCAACTAAATAAGTATTAAGAATTTATTTTATTTGACGATATTTTAGATAATAGATTAAAGTTTAGGAGAGATATTATGAGATTAAATCAAAATATGCAATCTTTAAATGTATATAGAAATTACAAGAAAAGTTTAACATTAAATGCATCAGCATTAAATAAGATAAGTACTGGGTCTAAGATTAACTCTGCAAAAGATAATCCTAATAAACTTGGGGTTAGTGAAGGTCTTAGACTTCAAATTAGAAGTCTTCAAATGGCTGAAAGAAATATTCAAGATGGGGTTTCAATGGTACAAACTGTTGATGGTGGCCTTAATACTATGAGTGAAGCTTTGATTAGGATGAAGGAGTTAACAATACAAGCTTCTGGTTCTACTTCAGAGGATGATAGAAAAGTAATTCAAGTGGAAATAGATAAGCTTAAGGAGCAAATAGACTATACAGCAGAGAACTCAGAATTTAATGGTGTTAAGTTATTAAATTCTGAGAGAGTTACTAACAACAATTATCCTAAATATTTGAAACATACAGTAGGGGCTAATACTAAGGAAGATATAGATATTCCAGTATATAATTTAACTACTGACATGCTTACAGATAGAGAAGGGAATTCACTTAAATCTTTAAATGTAGTTAATAGCGAAAATATCGATAAGAATTTACAAGTTTTAGATTCTGCAATGGCTACAGTGAATTCAGCTAGAAGTAGATATGGTGCTATTCAAAATAGAATGGAAACTTCTGCAACTAACTTAAGTGCTACATCTTTAAATTTAGAAAAAGCTGAAAGCAGAATTAGGGATACTGATATTGCATTAGAGATGTCAGAATATGCAAGGACTTCAATATTGCAAGAAACTTCCATAGCTTTAATGCAACAAACCAACAATTTCCCTAAGGATATATTAAGAGTTTTAGAAAATATGAAATAAATCATTCGACAGAGAAGTGGATAAAACTTCTCTTTTTTTTACATAAAATTTAGTTTTAAAATATTATTATGGTAAAATTGTTAAAAATGTTGTAGAATAATGTAGAAACATGTGTAAATTATCTGTTTCAATGATAAAATTTTTGTAAATAATTATTGGGAAAATATTCCTTGGTAAATTTCTAATGGAAATATAGTAATAATTTATTTATAATAGGATTATATAGTAAATATAATGGAGAAATATATATTATTAAGTCATAC
>NZ_JAWGSV010000263.1:0-4357 GCF_032552055.1 Clostridium sp.
AACTCTATAAGATATATGTCAGTTGCGCCTAGAACTAATGACTTAAAGGTAAATGGAGTAGATAATTTATTCTGTGCTGGAGAAAAATCAGGATTATTTGTTGGTCATACAGAAGCTATTGCAACTGGTAGCTTAGCAGGACATAATTCTGTAAGACTTGCTATGGGAATTCCTCTTTTAATATTACCTTCCTCAATAGCTATAGGAGATATAATTTCTTATGCTAATGAAAAATCCAAAACAAGGGAAGGGAGAAAAGCAAGATTCACTTTTGCTGGTTCAGAATACTTTGCTAGAATGAAGGAAGAGGGGCTTTATACTACTAGTAAAGAAGAAATAAGAAATAAAATTAAAAAATTAAACTTAGATAATGTTTTTAATAACAAATTAATATAAATTTAAGGGGATATATCAAATTAATTATGATATATCCCTTTATTAGTAATTCTATAATTCACTTTATAATGAATTATAAGCATTTGATATTTTAATTTAGATTATATGCTTTAAAAAAAATTATTCATTCTAAGGTTATAATTAAATCGTATTTTATATAATTTACATTGGATCGAGGAGTATTTGTAAAGAAATTAACTCTAAAACAATATACTCGTAAATAATATTAAAGTTTGTCGATTCCTGAAATTAAAAAAAATTAATATCATTAAATCAAATACAGTTTCACATACATAAATAGTAATGTTGTTATGTTTTTTGAATATACTATTAATTAAAGATTATCGAGATGAGTATCATATTTAAAGTAATTACAAATTCACCTAACGATACTGATGAAATTACAGATACTATTGCTGATTACATAGCTGATATGCTAATTAGACAATATGATGCTGGAGTAGTTAACTTATTTAATAAAGAACTAGAAGATAAATGTATGAAGAAGTACTAGTTTAAGATTGAGGAAAATGGAATTACTGGACAATCAAGGGAAGGCTTTAAAAGGAGAGTAGTGTAAGACTATTCTCATAGATTTAAGATTTTACTTAACATAATAATCATTAAATAAATTGTGAAAGTAGGATATATTTATGAATAATATTAAAAAAAATAATACAATTACTTAAAAACATGATTAAGATATTGATGGCGAAGAGCACCAAAATGATATCTTTATTGTCGGTGATTCTCACCAAAGAATATACAGAAACAAAGTAGTATTAAGCAAATGTTGAATTAATATAAAAGGTAGAAGTAATAGGTTAAAAATAAATTATAGAACTACTGAGGAAACAAGAGATTGGGCTTTTAGATTGTTAAACGGAATTAAATTTGATGACTTAGATACTGGAATTGATGATGGAAAAGGATATAAATCATTAGTACATGGCCCAAAACCTGAAATAGTAAATTTCACAAACTTACAAGAGGAAGTTAACTATCTAGCAGCTAAAATAAATGAATTAAGAGAAGCTAGTGTAGAATTAAATAGCATATGCATTGTCGCAAGAGCAGATAAGCAATTATCTATGTATGCTGATTACTTACAAGAAAAAGATATTTGAACTTACAAAATCAAAAGAACTGAAGCTGAAAATAGATACTTAGATGGTGTTAGAATTGCTACAATGCATAGGGTGAAAGGATTAGAAAATAATAAAGCAGTAAAGACTGAGAGTGAGTTTGATCTTTACTGCTTTTTAATTATATAAGTTTCATTAAAGAAACTACATTAAAAGTTGAAGCAACATTAATATTTGCACTTGGATTCTTAATGAACTTGTTAATAGCAAGATTCACAAAATTTAAATTCGTGCATTTATCTGCGCATGTATCTTTTTTTTATGCTGGATTAATTGCTGCGTTGTTGAAATTTGGCACATCATTTAGTAGTACTATAATAGTTATTGTAGGATCAATTATTTTAGGGATTTATCTAACTTTTACTTGTGCTTATATATATCCTTTAATGAAGAATAGAAAGGGCGTTCAAGGTTTTACTTTAGGACATTCAAGTTCTATAGGATGTTTTTTATCAGCTAAGATAGGTAAAATTATAGGTAACAAAGAAAAAGATTTAAAAGATATTAAATTACCAAAGGGATTTGAGTTTTTAAGAGAAACAACAATAGCTTTAACTGTTATAATGTCAATAATGTTTTTAATAATAGCATTAATTGCAGGTCCTTCACTTGTTACGAATGAGTTAAATGGAGGTCGCGATATGATAACCTTTCAATATTAAATGGATTACAATTTGGTCTTTGGATTACTGTAATTATAACTGATGTAAGAATGATGTTAGCAGAAATAGTACCTTCTTTCCATGGAATCTCTACAAAAGTAATTCCTAATGCGATACCAGGTTTAGAGGTACCATTACTATTTCCTAATCACACAACATCAGTAATGGTAGGCTTTTTATCAAGTTTAGTTGCAGGCTTTGTAGGTGTTATAATTTTAGGCTTAGTTAAATACCCGATAATAGTTTTCCCTGCTTTAATTCCAACATTCTTTACAGGGGCCGTTACAGCCATATTTGGTAATTCAACAGGTGGAAGAAGGGGAGCTATTATAGGATCTATAAATGGATTAATATTAATATTTGGACAAGCGTTTTTAATAAACGACATTGGAGATTTTGAGCCTGTTATGAGAGTGCTATGTGAAACTGACTATGCATTTTATGGGCCTATTTTAGGTGGAATATTAAAATTATTGGGGTTATAAACAATGAATAATAATTATACCTAACAATAGGATATCCAAACATTAAGGAGTTCATGGAATATTTAGAGATATTCCATGATTTTGAAGTGGACTATTTAGAATTGGGAGAGACAGTTGAGAATCCATATATGGATGAAACTATTATTTATGAAACACATAGAAGTGTAATCAGTAATGGTTTTAATGAAGAAGTATTAATAGAAATACTAAATGAAATTAATATAAGCTATCCTAACCTTAAAGTAATACTAATGACATATGAAGAGGGAATGTAAGTATAATCTATTATCTAATGATAATAAGTATGATGTTATTCTATGTGCAGATAAATTTATTAAAATTGATAACAGATATCAGATACAAATAGATAATGATAATCTTACAGATGAAGAGATATATTAGAGCGATTAAGTTATAATCATGAATTTGCTTATGTTATGACAGGTGTAGGTAAAACAGGGGAGTTTTTAGATATACCAGATAATTGTAGTGAAACAATTAAAAGAATAAGAAAATATTCCAATATTAAAGTACAAGTTGGTTTTGGAATTGAAAATATACAACAAATAGAAAAGGTAATGAATAATGGGGCTGATGGTGTAATAATAGGATCAAGGATAATTAAATTAATAGATGATGATGGTAATGATAGAGTAAGAGAATATGTATAGGAGTTAAATAATATTCAGTTATAAAATGTAATTATTTGGTAAAAGGCTATGTAAAATGATGTAATTATTTTATATAGTCTCTTTTTTTACATTAACTAAATACTTTGATGCCTTAAAAAATATGAGTGATTAAATATGAATTTAAAATATTTTAAATAAATTTAGGACTCATTAAATATAATATGGTAGCTATTAAAATACGATAAATGATTTAAGTAATGATACACAAAGATTTCATAACAAATTACAAAATATTGTACAATGTTTTTTAAGTAATTAAATATTAATATTTTAGGAAGGAGAAATTTTATGACCAACAAAGAGATTATAGAAAACAAATTAAAAGAGTTAACTAAGGATGATAATAATCGAGGTATTGATGCAACAACAATAGCAGAAATATTACAAATTAAAAGGAATATTGTAAGTTTATATTTAAATGAATTAGTTAAAGAAAATAAAGCTATAAAAAGTAACTCTAGGCCAGTGTATTTTAGATATAATTTTGAAATAGCAAATGAAAAAAAAATCATTGAAAGTACCCAAATTAATATAGGTGATGTTTTTAAGGAAGTTGTTGGATATAACGGTAGTTTAAAAAAAGAAATTGAATTATGCAAAACTGCGGTTTATTATCCCAATAATGGATTGCCAATGATGGTAATAGGAGAAAGTGGGGTAGGTAAAAGTTATCTAGCTGAGATAGTTTATAGATATGCAGTAGATGAAGGAGTTATAGAGAAAAATGCACCATTTAAAATTTTTAATTGTGCAGATTATGCAAATAATCAAGAATTATTATCAGCAAATTTATTTGGTTATAAAAAGGGAGCTTACACAGGTGCAGAATGCGATACTAAGGGAATTCTAGAATTATCTAATGGTGGTTTTTTGTTTTTAGATGAAGTTCATAGATTAAGTGCTGAAGGTCAAGAGAAATTGTTTATTTTTTTAGATAAAGGAATATTCAGGCGAGTTGGATCTACACAGGATAGAAG
>NZ_JAWGSV010000264.1:0-4301 GCF_032552055.1 Clostridium sp.
TTTTACAATTATCTTTTAAAAAGTTAAATTTATAGATAAACAGTTAAATTTATCAATTAAAAAAATGGAAAAATTAACATTTTCCCATTTTTATCAATATATTTGTATTTTTTTTCTATTTTTTATAAATTACGTGTAGAATTTTATGAGCAATATAACTATTAGGTTTCATAAGATAATCTTCATATAATTTTATTATCATAGGGTTTTCATGAGATTTTCTTATCTCTTTATTAAAATCATCTCTATACACTGCATCCATCCTCTTTTTTAATATATTCCTATTAGATCTTATATAAGGTTGTCCTCCCCCATCTATGCAACCTCCAGGACAAGCCATAACTTCTATAAAATGATATTTGGATTCTCCTCTTTTAATTTCATCCATAATCTTTTTAGCATTTCCTAAGGAACTAACTACTGCTATATTTACAGTCTTTCCATTCATCTCTATAGAAGCTTCCTTTACACCTTCTAATCCTCTAACAGCTTCAAACTCAATTTTTTCTAATTTTTCTCCAGTTATCCACTCATAAGAAGTTCTGAGTGCTGCTTCCATAACACCTCCACTAGTTCCAAATATAGTTCCAGCTCCACTTGACATACCTAGTGGATTATCGAATTCAGAATCAGGAAGCTTTAGGATATCTATTCCAGATTCTCTTATAAGCTTAGCAAATTCCCTTGTAGTAATAACTATATCTACATCTTTTACTCCTGAATTATCTTTCATTTCTTCTCTATTACACTCATATTTTTTAGCAATACACGGCATAATTGAGACAACAGATATATCTTCCCTTTTTACCTCTAATTCTTGTGGTAAATAATTTTTAGCTACAGCTCCAAACATTTGTTGAGGTGATTTACAAGTAGATACAAGCTCCATATTATCGTAATAATTATTTTCAGCATATTTTACCCATGCTGGACAGCAACTAGTTATTAGAGGTAAATTTTCTCCTAAAGTAAATCTTTCAATAAATTCATTTGCTTCTTCCATTATTGTTAAGTCAGCTGCAAAATTGGTATCACATACTAACTTGAAACCTAATAATCGTAATGCTTTTACTATCTTACCTGTAGATAATGCACCTGATTCTAAACCAAACTCTTCAGCTAATGCATATCTAGCTGCTGGAGCAATTTGGACAACTGTAAATTTATCTTCATCATCTAACAAATCCCAAATCTTTCTATAATTTAAATTTTCCTTTAAAGCACCTGTTGGACATACTGCAACACATTGTCCACAGTAAGTACAATTAGTTAGCTCTATAGCATCATTACAAAAAGTAGATATATTGGTATTAAATCCCCTATTAGCTAAAGTTATTGCATTTACCTTTTGTATATCATTACAGGCTGTTACACATCTTCTGCATAAAATACATTTTTCCCTATCTCTAATAAATCCATCAGAAGTATCAATATCAAAAGATGTTCTCTCCCCTTGAAAGTTTTTTTCATCTATACCAAGCTCTGCTGCTAAACTTTGTAGCTCACAATTAGTATTTTTCTCACAATTTAAGCAATCCTTAGGGTGATTTGATAAAAGTAATTCTGTAATAGTTCTTCTAGCCCTTACAGCCTTTAATGAATTAGTTCTAACTGACATTCCTTCCTTAAGTTCTGTAGCACAAGATGGTAGTAAACCAGATTTACCTTCTATCTCTACTACACAAACCCTACATGTCCCCTTACAATTTCTAGTCTTACCATCAACCATTTGCATATGACATAAGGTAGGTAGATGAATATTAATACTTCTAGCAGCATCTAATATACTTGTACCCTTTTCCACTTCTACTGATACTCCATTTATTTCTGCCTTTATCATTATATTTCACCTCCTAAGCTAGTTTTAATAATTGCTTTTGTCGGACAAGCTTCAAAACATAAACCACACTTAATACATTTTTCTAAAATAATAGTATGCTTTTCTCTGAGCTTTCCTTTAATAGCTAAAACAGGGCAAGCTCTTAAGCACTTAGTACAACCTATACAATCATCTGTTATTCCATACTTTACTAATCCCTTACATACTCCTGCACTACACTTCTTATCAATAACATGCTCTTCATATTCCTTTCTAAAGAATTTAATAGTACTTAAAACTGGGTTTGGTGCTGCTTCACCTAATCCACAAAGAGAAGTATCTTTAACTACTTCACAAAGTTCTTCAAGCTTCTTTAAATCATCTATAGTTGCTTTTCCATCAGTAATATCTTTTATCATCTCTAAAATTCTTTTATTCCCAATTCTGCATGGAGTGCATTTACCACAAGATTCATCAACACTAAACTCTAGATAAAACTTAGCTATATCTACCATACAATTATCTTCATCCATAACTATCATCCCACCAGAGCCCATCATTGAACCAATAGCAGTTAATGTGTCATATTCTATTGGTAATTCTAAATAATCTGTTGGAATACACCCTCCAGAAGGACCTCCTGTTTGTACTGCCTTCAATGCCTTATTCTTAACAATGCCACCTCCAATTTCGTATACTATATCTTTAAGTGGCATTCCCATAGGAATCTCTACTAATCCTACATTATTTATAT
Source organism: Clostridium sp. (assembly GCF_032552055.1). Classification (GTDB taxonomy): domain Bacteria; phylum Bacillota; class Clostridia; order Clostridiales; family Clostridiaceae; genus Clostridium. Next base: position 2,574 of record NZ_JAWGSV010000264.1, read on the forward strand.
TTCCAGCTAAAGCAAAAACCTTTGTTCCTTTTGACTTTTCAGAACCAATATTACTATACCAGCTTGCACCATTGTTAATAATTTGACTAACATTAGCAAAGGTTTCTACATTGTTAACACAAGTTGGCTTTTGCCATAAACCTTTTTCTGATGTCCTTGGTGGCTTCATTGTAGGTTCTCCTCTTAATCCTTCTATGGAATGAATTAATGCTGTTGCTTCTCCGCAAACAAAAGCACCCGCGCCATATTTTATTTCTATATCGAAATTAAAGCCAGTATTTAATATATTTTCACCAAGTAATCCTATTGCTCTAGCTTGCTTAATAGCAATTTTTAATCTATGAACAGCTAATGGATATTCAGCTCTAATATATATATAACCCTTATTAGATCCTATAGCATATCCACAAATAGCCATGGCTTCTAATACTAAATTAGGATCTCCTTCTAATATAGCTCTATCCATAAACGCTCCTGGATCACCCTCATCTGCATTACATATTACATACTTTATTTCACCTTCAGCCCTTCTTGCAGTTTCCCACTTTCTACCTGCTGGAAAACCTCCGCCACCTCTTCCTCTTAATCCTGAATCAGTTATTTCCTTTATAACTTCTTCCTTACTCATGGAAGTTATTACTTTACCAAGGGCAGTATATGCACCTACAGCTAATGCTTCTTCTATGCTCTCTGGATCTATTACTCCACAGTTCTTTAAAGCTATCTTTACTTGTTTCTTATAAAAAGGAATTTCTTCTTTTACCTTTATTCTTTCCTTAGTTTCTTCATCTTCATATAAAAGTCTCTCTACTATTTCTCCTCTAACAATATGACTTTCTATAATTTCCCTTACATCTTCTTCTTTTACTTGTGTATAAAAGACTTTATCTGGCATTATCTCTATTACTGGTCCCTTTGCACAAAATCCAAAACATCCAGTCATTATAACCTTTACTTCATATCCTAAATCTAGTCTTTCTAATTCATCCTTAAATGACTTACCAATACTATCTGCCCTAGAAGCCTTACATCCAGGCCCTCCACAAATAAGAATATGTCTTTCTTTTATTTCCCCTTTATTAAATTTTTCCGGATTTTCTCTAACCTCTATTTGTTTTTTATAAAAATCTACCTTTTCTAATAATTCATTATAATTCTTTATCTTCTCCATACTAACCTTGCTCCCTTAAATTATTAATTAATTCATTAACTTGAGGCTTAGCAAAATATCCGTAAACCTTATCATTAACTAGAACTACAGGTGCTATTGCACAGGAACCAACACATCTTAAAGTATCTAAGGTAAATAATCCATCAGAGGTAGTTTCACCTTCTTTAATACCTAATACCTTTCTAAAATCCTCTAAAATATCATTAGCGCCTCTTACAAAACAGGCTGTTCCAGTACAAATGCTGATTACATACTTACCTTTAGGTTCTGTTGAAAAATAGGAATAAAAAGTTATTACTCCATACACTTTCGAAAGAGGTATATCTAGCTTATCTGCAATATACTCTTGTACCTCCCTTCCTAAATATCCATATAGACCTTGTGCATGATGTAAAACTGCTATTAAGGAGCTTTCCTCATCATTCCCATCTTGGATAAATAATTCTAATTCCTTGAACTTTCCACACTTATCCTCCAAATTTATCTCCCCCTGTATTGTATTAGTTTTAATAATTTTCTGAATATTCTTATAATTATATGTTAGCACAATGTATTTC
>NZ_JAWGSV010000265.1:0-4257 GCF_032552055.1 Clostridium sp.
GTGCTATATGGGAAACGTAGATATGGAAAAGCTAAAAGCTATTGAAAATGCAATGAGTCAAATAGAAAAACAATTTGGTAAAGGGTCAATTATGAAGCTTGGAGAAAATAGTTCTCTTAATGTAGAAGCTATTTCAACAGGGTGTCTTGACTTAGACATAGCATTAGGAATAGGGGGAGTCCCTAGAGGTAGAATAATAGAAATATACGGACCTGAGAGTTCAGGTAAAACTACAGTTGCGCTTCATATTATTGCAGAAGCACAAAAGAAGGGTGGAGCTGTTGGTTTTATAGATGCTGAACATGCTTTAGATCCAAGTTATGCAAGAAACTTAGGTGTAGATACTGAAAACTTAATAGTATCACAACCAGATACAGGAGAACAAGGGCTTGAAATTGCTGAAGCATTAGTACGTTCAGGAGCAATTGATGTTATTGTTGTTGACTCTGTTGCTGCATTAGTTCCAAGAGCTGAAATAGATGGTGAAATGGGAGACTCACACGTAGGTCTTCAAGCAAGACTTATGTCTCAAGCGTTAAGAAAATTAACAGGTACTATCCAAAAAACAGGATGTGTAGCTATTTTTATAAATCAGTTAAGAGAAAAAGTTGGAGTTATGTTTGGTAACCCTGAAACTACTACTGGTGGTAGAGCCCTTAAATTCTATGCATCTGTAAGATTAGATGTAAGAAGAATAGACTCTATAAAACAAGGTGAAAGCATTGTTGGTAACAGAACAAGAGTTAAGGTTATGAAAAACAAGGTGGCACCTCCATTTAAACAAGCTGAGTTCGATATTATGTATAATGAAGGAATATCAAGAACAGGTAATATAGTAGATGTAGGTGTTAAAGAAAATATAGTTCAAAAGAGTGGAGCTTGGTTCTCATACGGCGATATAAGATTAGGTCAAGGAAGAGAAAATGCTAAGCAATACTTAAAAGAAAACCCAGAAGTAGCTCTTGAGATAGAGAATAAAATTAGAGAAAAATATGAACTTCCAGTTATGAATGAAGTAGCTGTTTCATCTGTTGAAGAAAAAGCTAAGAAGTAATATATTTTACTAATACTGAATATAATTATATAAATATGACAATAATAAAATCGATAGTATAATAAAGTTATACTATCGATTTTTGTTATCAAATTTAAATGTTTTTTTGTAGCTAACTATATTTTTTTATTTATAATCTACGACTTTAGGACATTATAAAATAAAAAGTTATTAATACTATTTTTAAAGCTAAGATATTTTACCTTTATATAGGCTGATTTAAGGCTGATTTAGCTTAAATGTTATAAATATAAGATATAGGAAAGTATATAAGAATTAATATAGCTTATATATAAAATATTTGGAGTTAGTTGTCTTTTAGTAGTATATATGTAACTTGACATAATTTTAATTTTAATATAAAATAATAACAAATACTGGTTTTATCATTTTTCAAATATCAGTTAGATTAAGTATGATTCCTCTACATTTTCATTAAACAATTGTTTATATGAATGGAGGAGGTGTTGTTATGAATAATATTCTTATTGCAATAGTAGTAAGTGTTGTAATATTAGCTGTAGGAGGCGTATTACTTTATAAAACTATACAAAGTGCTTCTAAAAAGAAGATAGAAGGCTTAGAAAAAGATGCAGAAACTCTTTTAGAAAATGCTAAAAGAGAAGCAGAAGCGACTAAGAAGGAGTCGATTTTAGAAGCAAAAGAAGAAGTTCATAGACTTAGAAATGATTTAGAAAGAGATTCAAGAGAAAGAAGAAATGAAATTCAGAGGCTTGAAAGAAGATTAATTCAAAGAGAAGAATCTTTGGATAAGAAAGCTGAACTTTTTGAAAAGAAAGAAGAAGCTTTAAGTAAAAGATTACAAGAAATCGATGAAATGGAAGCAAGTGTACAAGAACTACATTCTAAGAGAAGAGAGGAACTTGAAAGAGTTGCATCTCTATCTACTGATGAAGCTAGAGATATTCTTTTAGAAGAAGTTAAGAGAGAAATCACTCATGAAACTGCTATAATGATCAAGGAAATAGAATCTAGAGCCAAAGAAGAAGCAGATAAAAAGGCTAGAGAGATTATTACAACTGCTATTCAAAGATGTGCAGCTGATCATGTATCAGAATCCACAGTACATGTTGTTGCCCTTCCAAATGACGAAATGAAGGGTAGAATCATAGGTAGGGAAGGTAGAAATATCAGAACTCTTGAAACATTAACAGGAGTAGATTTAATTATAGATGATACTCCAGAAGCTGTTATTTTATCAAGTTTCGATCCTGTTAGAAGAGAAATTGCTAAAATAGCATTAGAAAAGTTAATTGTAGATGGTAGAATTCATCCAGCTAGAATCGAGGAAATGGTAGAAAGAGCTACTAAGGATGTTGAAAATGACATTAAGGAAGAAGGAGAACAAGCAACTCTTGAAACTGGTGTCCATGGTGTTCATCCAGAAATTATTAAGCTTCTTGGTAGACTCAAATATAGAACTAGTTATGGACAAAATGTGTTAAAGCATTCAATTGAAGTTTCATATTTAGCTGGTGTTATGGCTGCTGAACTAGGTTTAGATGTAAGCCTTGCTAAAAGGGCAGGTTTACTACATGATATAGGTAAGGTAGCAACACAAGAAGAAGAAGGTCGTCATGCTGTAATAGGTGGAGATCTTGCTAAGAAATATGGAGAATCACCAGTTGTGGCAAATGCTATAGCAGCTCATCATGGTGATGTTGAAATGTTAACTCTTGAAGCTGTATTAGTTCAAGCGGCAGATGCAATATCAGCAGCTAGACCAGGAGCAAGAAGAGAAACTTTAGAAGCCTACATTAAGAGGTTAGAAAAGTTAGAAGAAATTGCAAATTCTTATGAAGGTGTAGAAAAGTCATATGCGATTCAAGCTGGCAGAGAGATTAGAATTATGGTTAAACCAGATCAATTAGATGACGCTGGATCTGTAGACTTAGCTAGAAGTTTAGCTAAGAATATAGAAGAACAATTAGAATATCCAGGTCAAATTAAAATTAATGTAATTAGAGAAACAAGAGCAGTAGATTATGCTAAGTAATATAAGGTACATTTTGCAAATGCAAAATGTACCTTATTTTTAATGGAATAAATAGAATATTAAAGAAAAAAAAATAAAAATGAAAAAGTTTTCTAAAAAGAAGGATTTTTATTTAAAAGATAGAATATATATAAAGACAAGATAATTTCTTGAATAATTGTAAACGATTTTTATCTAGGAGGTAAAGACAAGTGGAAGTATTAAAAGTTTCAACTAAATCAAATCCTAATTCGGTAGCAGGTGCATTAGCTGCCATTATCAAAGAAAAGAACATAGTAGAGATCCAAGCAGTAGGAGCAGGTGCTATAAACCAAGCGGTAAAGGCAATTGCTATAGCAAGAGGCTTCGTTGCTCCTAGTGGAAAGGATATTGTTTGCGTGCCAGCATTTACAGATATAGAAATTGATGGCGAAGAAAGAACTGCAATAAAATTGATTGTTCAACCAAGATAATTAATTAAATATTATTAGTAAATTTCAATAGTAAAAGAAAAGGACTACATTTTAGTAGTTCTTTTTCGATAACAAGAAAAATAGAAGGCTATAGACCTTGAAATTTTCTGCATTTACATATATAATGTAATAGTTAAATAGGAAACTATTTTAAATTTATAGTAAAGAGGTGTGTGTAATGGTATCTAAAGAAGTTGTAGTAAACAATGGAACTGGTTTACATGCTAGACCAGCAACTTTATTAGTTAAAAAGGCTTCATCTTTCAAATCAGATGTTAGCATTGAATTTAACGGTAAAAAAGCAAACGTTAAGAGTTTAATTGGAGTTCTTTCTTTAGGCGTAACTAAAGGAGCTGCTATAACAGTTTTAGCTAGTGGAGATGACGAAGCTTTAGCTGTAGAAGAAATAGCTAACTTAATTGCTAATTTAGAAGATTAATTAAAAAGTGCCTATAAGGCACTTTTTTGCTTTTAATAAATATTATGTAGTGACTTAGAGTTTTAATGGGTTACATTTAAAAACTAATACAATTAAATCTATAGCTGCAGCAAAAATTAAAATATATATTAATCTTTGTAGAATTGCTGAACCCATAACTGCATAAGTTATTAAATTAATACCAAATAGTCCAATAAGGCCCCAATTGACAGAACCTATCAATACTAGTAAGAAAGAAATTTTATCTAATAAGCTTATTTTACACATAATTTACCCCCTATCTATAGTTTAGTAT
>NZ_JAWGSV010000266.1:0-4240 GCF_032552055.1 Clostridium sp.
GAATTACTTAATAGTTATTTTGGATATTTTAATCTTTCTTTAAAAGAAAAATTAGAAAATTATATTTTTGTAGTAAAATTGTGGAATGCCACTTGGAGCTTTATAAAATCTATAAATAGCAATAGCCTTTATGATTACAGATTAGGTGGAAATATGATATTAGATGATTTAATTAAAAACTATCTTTAATTGAAACCTCCCCCTAATTTAAATAATCCATTAATTAAATACCTATTTTACCTAAGTAGTTTTCTCTTTTTACAGTTTAACAATTACTTCTTTCTTGCATATAATAAAGAAGCAATACTTTGGAGTTCTTACCTTGAACTATAATGATTTTTTAGAAGACTTAGAAGAATATATAAGAAACTCAGATTTAAGTATAGGCCAAGCTGAAATTCTTGGAGCTACCTTAAACTCCTTAGGATATCTTATAATAGCTTATGGTGCTAAAATAGATATTTACGAATTACTAAATGAGGAAACTAATAGTGATGCTTCACTTAGAACATTTCTTTTTGGTCAAGGTATTATTGCTTTGGGATATTCAATACTATGGGTAGTATCTTTAAATAGATTAAAAACTAAAATACTAGAAAATGATTATTTAGAAAGACAAAATAGCCTTCATGCTTATAGAAAAGTAGAGATTTCATACCTTCTAAGTGCATTTGCTAATTTTCTTAGACTTGAAGCTTTTTATGAACTACTTGCACTTAAAGACGAAGAATTACGTGAAGAAGAGTTAAATGAAGAAGAATAATGGCTTTATGAAATTTATATTAAATTTCATAAAGCCATTACTATACTCTACTTATATTTCTTTATTACTTGTATTGCAATACAGCTTGGTCCCCCTTGAGTTATAAATGCTGGACCTAGCTTCTTTATTTCTAAGTCTATATTTTCAACCATTTCTCTTAATACAGCTTCTGCTTCTTTGGCCAACCCTATATTACATCCATGAGAAATATAGTATTTATAATCACTATTTGCTCCTATTTCTTTTAAATGATCTACTATCTTTTTTATAGCCTTCTTATAAGTTCTCTTGGCAGTAAACTTCTCCATGGACTTACCATCTGTCGATAAAGTCATTACTGGAACTAAGCTTATCATACTTCCTACTTTGCCTAATAAAGAAGAAATTCTTCCCCCTCTAACTAGAAAATCAAAATCATGTGGAATTAAAAATGAGCTAGATGTCTCTTTAAGCTTATTAATTACATTTACAATTTCACTTTTAGTTAATCCATCTTCTACAAGTTTAACTGCTAAATCTACTAAATACTTATGAGGACCACATAAAGTTTGTGAATTAATGACTTCTATCCTATCTGGGTTACTATCCATATTCTTAGCCATACAAGCTGAATTATATGTTCCAGATAAACCATCTGCCATAGAAATATTAATGATTTCATCATCTTTATATTTATTTTGTAGTTCCACTACTCCACCTATAGATGGTTGAGATGACTTTGGAACATGTCCTTTATTAATAATCTCAATAAATTCTTCTGAATTTATCTCTTCATATTCCATATAACTTTTATCATTAATAGTTACAATTAATGGAGAAATATCAACATTATTAGCTTGTCCTTCATTAATAGAGTAAAGGGTAGATGAGTCTGATATTATTTTAATCATCTTTAGTCTCCTATCATTAATTTCTTCAGTAAATCTATGGTTACTGAATTAAGAGTAACACCACATTTATTGTAGGTCAACAAATATTTTGTAAACATTTAATTTTTTAATTAATAAAGTAAAAACATACAATTAAATTCATAACTCTCTCTACCTTCTACCTGTAGCTATTAAAAGTAAGAACATATAGTTAAACTTAATATAATACTAACTAATAAAAACTTTAGTACCTTCTGGTATATTATCATATATCCATTTGGCATTAACCTTCTCTAACCTTACACATCCATCTGATAATGCCATTCCAAGCCTACCGTCTCTTACACTTCCATCTAAATTATATATTATAGAATGAAATAAATAATTCCCCTTAAACTGTGTATAATACCAACATTTATATCCCCTTTCTACTCCAAAATATAACCCCTTAATTCCTACTGAAAAAGTTCCCTTTGGAGTTGGAGTAGACTTCTTTCCTATTGTACAAAGATAACTGTGTAATAACTTCCAATTATTTTTATATCCTGTAAAAATATTAACTTTAAAATTTTTAAGATCCACAAATATAAAGTATTTTGTATTACTTGAGAAGTTTCCTGAATTTACATACTTTGTAGTCTTTTCAATATAATTTTCCTCTCCTCTAAATGCTGAAATAATCTTATTAATTATCCTCAAATCAATACCTCTCTATTATTGCTTATAAACTATACTATGCAATAGTAATTAAAGATTCTAAAAATCATTAATCATCTTATATGTGACTATGTTACATACAGTTAATTGTTTTCAGTATATATTGATATCAAGTAAATAAATTTCAGGAGGAAATATAAATGAAAAATAAAAAATGGTTAATAGGAGCTTTAATTTTAGGTTTTTCCTTTTTCATATCAGTCTTTTTAGTAAAACCTATTGGAGTATCCACTCAATTTTCAGTTTTATCAGGCATAATTCATAGTTCCATAGATAAGGATGTTATTAAAGAGGATCCAACAAGAGAAAGTGGATATATAAGCTCAAATGCATATTATGATAAATCTGAAGGTAAACTAGCAAAATCAATTAAAAATCCACTAAATTATGATTTTATCTTTGTTTTAGCTATACCTTTAGGAGGATATTTAGGATATACATTGTTAAAGAAGAAAAACTTAATACAAACTTCTGAATTTGAAGATGTAGAAACTCAAAGTTGTTCTATTGATGAAAATAAGTCAACTTCTACATGTAGTATAGAAGAAAAATGTTTTATAAAAAAATATGGTCCTAGTTTCTTCGGTGGAGCAATATTATTATTTGGTGCAAGGCTTGCAGATGGATGTACTAGTGGACATATGATGAGTGGAATGATGCAAGGAAGTGTAAGTGGATATATATTTGCCCTTTCTGTATTTGCAACTGCTATTCCAACAGCAATTATTTTAAATAAAAGAAGAACTAATAATAGGAGGGCTTAATTATGGAAATTATATTAGCAATATTATTAGGTGGCTTTTTCGGATTTGCTCTTTCCCTAGCAAAAGCTACTAATTTTAATAAAATACTAAAAATGTTACGATTAGAAGATTTATCCCTTGCAAAAATAATTCTTTTTGCTATAGGATTTTCAAGCGTACTATTATCTCTATCTAATGCTTTAGGAATCTTTGATATATCTAATTTAAGTGTAAAAACTATGAATCTTGGCGTAGTCTTAGGTGGACTTTTATTTGGATTTGCTTTTGGCTCAATTGGGACATGCCCTGGAACTTGCCTTGGAGCTATTACTAATAAGAATACTATAAAGAAAGCACTAGCAGCAGTTTTAGGTGGATTATTTGGTGCATTCTTATTCTCACTTTCATATGGTCCTTTAAAAGAAATGGGAGTGTTTGATGCTTTAAATCTTGGTAAGATAACATTATTTAATGTATCAGAAAAATTCCCTTCAGTATTTGAATTTGGTTTTACTGGATTATTCTTGGTAGGAGTATTGTTTATGATAGCAGCATACTTTTTACCAATTTCAATTTTAAAACCCGAGGATAAATAATACTATAAAAAAAGCTTTTACATAGAAAACTATGTAAAAGCTTTTTTTTTATTTATTCAGTTTTAATTTCTTCTTAAATAATAATCCACTTCCTACTAATATTAATGCTAATCCAACTAATATAAATAGTCTTACATCAAATACATCCCCTGTTGAAGGAAGATCTCCTTTACCTAAACTATTATTATTATCTATATTACCATTATTGGCATCTTCTTTTATCTTAACATTCTTGAAAGTAAATACTTGAGTCTTTGATGAATCTATAACAACTTCTACTTCAGTATCATCTTTGATATATCCCTCTGGAGCCTTAGTCTCTTTTAGAATATATTTACCATAGTCAACAGCTTCAAATCTTACTATTCCCTTTTCATCGCTAATTGATTTTGATATCTCCTTACCTTCTTTGTTATATAGAGTAAACTCTGCTCCCTTTAGTGGATTTCCCTCTTCATCAACTTTTTTAATTTCTACTGTTCCTTTTATTCTAGTGTTTTCAATTTCATATGAATATACTGAATTATTCTCTTTAACACTTACTTCAATTTT
>NZ_JAWGSV010000267.1:0-4236 GCF_032552055.1 Clostridium sp.
ACTTAGAAGAGGAATAAAAATTGATGAAGGTAAAAAATGGTACAATAAAGGTATAGAAGTTGATTTTGATGGGTATTCAGCAAAAAAGGATGGAAAAAATATAGATTTAAAACCTAAAGAAATAAAATTATTAGAATTATTATTAAAATATAATGGAAAAGTTTTAACGAGAGCACAAATTATAGATAATATATGGAGTATTGAAGAAGCACCAAATGACAGAGTAATTGATGTATATATTAAAAACATTAGAAAGAAATTATCATTAGATTGTATAATAACAGTTAAAGGAATTGGATATAAGTTCGAGGAGAAATAATGAGAAGATTAAAACTATTTTCAAAAACATACATATTTACTATGGGTTTAATAAGCATGATAATCCTAATTTCACATATTTTAATATATTTAGCATTACCCAATGTATATGTAAATAATAAACAAAAAGAAGTTGATAAAATTATTGAAGAGTTAATTGAAAAAGTAAAGTCAGCAGATGAAGAAATGTCATTTAAACTGGCTAATAATTTTGCGCAAAAATATAATATTCAAGTTTCACTAACATTAGGTGAAGAGAAAAGATCTTTTCAGGGACTTGGAAAAGTAGAGATAGATATAGAGCAAGATATAATTAAAGATAATTTTTTAATACTTCCAGATATAAATGGTGTAAACATTATAGAGAATTACCAAAATGGTAGTATTGGAGTTATAGAAGATGCTACTATAAACCAATATATTAATATAAATAATACATCCATAATAAAAAATAAAAATTTTAGAACAATAAATGATATAGATGGCAATATACAAATAGTAATGGATTTAGAATCATTTACAGAAACTAGAGATATTATATTAAAAATATTACCATATTCTATTTTTATAAGTTTACTTGTAGCATTAATTGCATCATATATATATGCAAAAAGAATTACAACTCCAATAAAAGAAATTTGTGATGTTACAAAAGAAATGGAAAACTTAAATAAAAAAGCCTTTTGTAAGATAGAAACTGAAGATGAAATAGGAGTATTAGCAGCTAATGTAAATAGCTTATATGAAAATTTATTAAATACAATTGTATCATTAGAGGAAGAAATAAAAAATGTAAGTAAGTCTGAAAAAATTAAAGTAGATTTTTTAAGAAGTGCATCGCATGAACTTAAAACACCATTAATGAGCATGCATATAATGATTGAAAATATGATACTTGATATAGGAAAGTATAAGAATCATTATGTATATTTAGAAAAATGCAAAGAAATAGTTAATGAGTTAAGTAAAATGGTGCAAGAAATTTTAGATACTTCACGAATTAATACTATAGATAATAAAAATGAAAAGTTTGTAGACTTATCATATATAGTAGAAAAGACCATAGAACCATATAAACTTATAGCTAAAACAAAAAAAATTAATATGAATCTTAATATAGAAGATTCATTTAATGTTAAAATTGATGAAAAATTATTTGTAAAGGCTATTTCTAATATTATTTCTAATGCAGTAAATTATACTGATGAGGAGAAGGAAATAAGAATTTATATAAAAAATAAGAAGCTTATTATAGAAAATGATTGTGAACCAATTTCTAGTGAGCATTTAGAACATATTTTTGAGGCTTTTTATAGAGTTGATTTTGATAGAAATAAAAGTACAGGGGGAAATGGGCTAGGGTTATATATAGTACAGCAAATATTAACTATAAATAAGCTGAATTATTCATTTAAACCAATTCCAAATGGAATGAGATTTAAAATAGATTTCAACGATTAATATGCTAAGAATATCAGATTACTGATATTCTTTTTTTATAGCTTTAAATATATTTAATAGCTATGAATAATATTCTAGTAATACATAAACTTCAATATTTAATTTCATAAATATTTCATATTAGATTGTTACCATATACATGAAATTATCAATTAGGGAGGAAGAAAAATGAGTGTATTTAAAAGAGCAATCTTATATGTAACAAGAAAGAAAATGAAAAGCCTTATTATGTTATTTATATTATTTGGTATAGCGACATTTATTTTAAGTAGTATTTCAATAAAAAAAGCAGCAACTATAGCAAGATTAGATTCCAATAGAGATATAGCTAATAGTTTTGAGGTTAAAAATAATCTTGAAACAAATTTACAAGGAGCAGTACCAGAAAGTTTGGTTAATAAGATTTCAAAGATAGATGGAATTAAGAATTATGATGCAGTAATTCACGGGGCTGGGTTAGATATTAAAGAGATTAGTCATATAGAACCAACAAAGAACACAATTCAATATAGTTATGAAGAAAAATATAAGAATCTTTTTACTGTAGAAGGACATAGTTCAACTGAATTTGATAATAAGTTTACAAGTAAGGCATTTGAGCTGGTAGAAGGAAGACATATTGTTGAGAATGATAGGAATAAGGTATTAATTCATAAGGCTTTAGCAGAAAAAAACAACTTAAAGGTTGGAGATATAATAAAAGCTACTAAAAACCCAGAAGATTATAGAGCATCTAAAGTTTCAAAAAATGAATATGAACTTGAAATTGTAGGGCTTTTTGATAGTGACAACACTGAAAGAGTAGGAGATAAAACAGAGCTTGCTGAAAACACTATTATTTCAGATATCTATACTCTAAAGACTTTATATGGATATTCTGATGGAAATGTTCAATATACAAATGCTGTATTCCAGACAAGTGGTAATGTAGAAGAAGTAATATCAAAAGTTAATAGTATTTCTAATGACTGGAGTAAGTATACAATATCAAAAAGTGAAGATAATTTCTTAGCTTTATCTAAATCATTTGATACTTTAGAAAAAATTATAAATATGGTTTTAATAGGAGCAATTATAGCAGGAGCAATAATACTATCATTAGTTTTAGCATTTTGGATTCAAGGAAGAATTCATGAAACAGGTATTTTGCTTTCTATTGGAGTATCAAAGTTCAAAATTATTTCACAATATGTGATTGAATTATTACTTATAAGTGTAATAGCTTTTGGAGGATCTTATTTTTCAGGTAAAGTAATTTCACAAAATATAGGTAATGCAATAGTTAGTCAAGCCAGTAAACAAGCCGTTCAAGAAGTTAAAAGTGGATTTGGTGGCTTTAATTTAGGAACTGATCCAGAAACTTCTTTAGTAACTCGTACAGTAGATAAAATAGATGTAAAAGTAGAATTTAAAGAATTAATTTATGTGTATGTTATAGGAACAGTTATTATAATACTTTCAGTAATGGTATCATCAGCATCAATAATTAGATTAAAACCAAAAGAAATATTATCTAAAATGAGCTAGGAGGAATATAAATGTCAATTTTAGCATTAAATAAAGTTAATTATTCATATAAAAATGGAAAAAAAGTTTTAAATGATATAAGCATGGAATTTGAAAAGGGAAAATTTTATACTATTTTAGGTGTTTCAGGTTCAGGGAAAACAACTTTACTATCATTATTAGCTGGATTAGATGAGCCTAAAAATGGTGAAATATTATATAATAATCAAAATATAAAAGTAAAAGGATATGAGAATCATAGAAAAAATAATATTTCATTAATATTTCAAAATTACAATTTAATTGATTATATGACTCCTTTGGAAAATTTAAAAATAGTTAATCCAAAAGCAGATAAGATAATATTAAACAATTTAGGTTTAGCTGATGATGAAATTAATAGAAATGTATTACAACTATCAGGGGGACAGCAACAGCGTGTTGCCATTGCAAGAACACTTGTTGCAGATTCACCAGTAATATTAGCAGATGAGCCAACAGGAAATTTAGATAGTGATACAGCTGATGAAATTATAGAAATATTAAAAACAAGTGCACATAAACATGGAAAATGCGTAATAGTGGTTACTCATAGTAAGGAATTAGCTAAAAAATCAGATGTTGTACTTGTGCTAAAAAATAAAAAACTGACACAGATTAATTAACAAAAGTTATATTATTAAAAATTAGTTTTAAAAGAGAGGCTTAAGTGTGAAAATGAAACATTTTAAAGACATAAATTTAATAAGTAAAGTATTATATGTTATCTCAATAATTATATTAGCACATACATTATTAACTATATATAATTCACATATGTATATATTATCACTTGTAACATCAAGTAGGCTTGTAGTAAGTGAAAGTATATTAACGGTAATAACATACTACATTAATTCATCATTACCGTATGCATTTTATTCAATAGCAACATTTTCTATGGGATATATC
>NZ_JAWGSV010000268.1:0-4225 GCF_032552055.1 Clostridium sp.
CTATTACCCATATTTTATAAGGAGAGTAAGCAAAACGCTTATTTTATAATTCAGGATGTATATAAAAAAAAGACATATTAAAAACTTTCAATTTTCTCTTATAGCAATTCTTATTATTGCTAACTTTATATTAATAAAAAACATAACTAATTCTAATAATATAATAAATCCAAATGAAATTACTGTTAATTTTATAGATGTAGGACAAGGCGATTCTATATTAATTCAAGTAAATAATAAAGTTATGTTAATTGATTCTGGGGCTAAATCTGAAAAAGAAAGGCTTGTTGAGTATCTAGATACTTTAAATTTACAGACAATAGATTACGTCATAGCTACCCACCCTCACGAAGATCATATAGGCAACATGGCTTATATAATAAATAAGTATAAAATAAAGGAATTTTATGCTCCAAAAGCAAGCAGTAATACCTCTGCTTTTGAAAATATGATCGAAAGCCTATCTAGAAAAAACTTAAAGATAAATATATTAAAAGCTGATATTAATTCAATTAATTTAGGTAATAACACCAAAGTTGAAGTATTAACTCCTAATTTAACTCACTATGAAAACTTAAACAATTATTCCCCTATAATTAAAGTTACCTATGGTGAAGTTTCTTTTCTATTTACAGGGGATGCTGAAGGAGCTTTAGAGGAAGAAGTAATAAATAAATCATATAACTTAAAAAGCGATATACTAAAAGTTAGTCATCATGGTTCTTCTACATCTACTTCCAAAGAATTTTTAAATAAAGTCGATCCCAATATAGCAATTATTTCTGTTGGCGAAGATAATACTTATGGCCATCCAACTAAGGAGACCTTAAATATTCTATCAAATATTAAAGTTTATAGAACTGATATTAATGGAACTATAATAATTTCCTCTAATGGTGAGTCTATTGATACTTCCTTTAAATGATAGATGCTCCTAATGGTTTAGGAGCATCTATCATTTAAGAATCTCTTCTTAAATTAATAATATTTTTCTTATACTTATTAATTACTTACTACATTGTTTATTTCTTCAACTTCATTTATAGAAGATTCCTCTTCTAATTCTTCATTTTCATTGATTTCTTCTTCTTTCTTTAAATAAGCATTCCATAACATATAAATATTATATAAGTTAGTTACATCTTGCTCATTATATAAAAGTATAGTTTCTATTTTTTCCTTTGGCATTCTTAAAATATAATCCTTATCCATTAGGATTTTACTGAAAGTTTTTGCTAAGTTTGAACCACTTATAACTTCTCCTTCTCTAAAAATGCTAAAGTCCTTTTCTAAATTTTTCAGACCAATGGAGTGCCCCATTTCTTTTTCATATTCTCTTTGAATATCTATATCTTCAAATTCTCTTGAAAAGTTAAACTCAATGCCATACTTTTTAAATAAATAATTAATTACGGTATAATCGTTATTTCCTGAGAAGGTGACAATGGCTTTCTTCCCCTTTTTTTTCATTTTTATAAAGTACCTTTTAGCTAAATCTAAAATCTGAATAACTTCTCTTTTATTTTCGATCATATATTGTGTTACATACAATTTGTTTTTTTCAAAAATACAAGCCCCAAACACACCTATACATTTTGGCTTCTTATACACGTAGTGTTCTAAGTCAAAAAATATTAGTTCTTCAGGTGACCTGTTAATACTTGCTGTACTTAGCATGTATTCTTTATCTTTTATATTCACCTCTATTACATTTTCTCTAATAATCACATTACCACTCTTTCTAAGTTAACCTTATCACCTAAAATTTCAGTTTATTCTTATAACATTATATCACCTTTTATTGAAATATAAAAATAAATATATTTATTCTTCTCCCTACTTATATAATATTATGTAATACAAAATATGTTCATAACATATTTATTCAACTGAGAATTTTTTTCATTTATTGAAAGCTTTGTATTGACTATTTTTTAACACTCTGCTATTATAATATCATAATATTTTGATAATGATTTTCAATTCGAGGTGGAAGATATGAGTTTATGCGATTTAAATTTAGGAGAAAAAGCAATAATAAAAGAAATTGGCGGGGATACAAAATTAGCAAAAAGATTATTAGCGTTAGGTTGTATTGAAGGAACTGAAATTAAGTTAAAGAGAGTGGCTCCTTTAGGTGATCCGTTAATAATAAATCTTAGAGGGTTTGACTTAGCTATTAGGAAAAAAGATGCTAAAAATATTGTACTAGCTGTATAGGGGGAATCTAAATGAAAACAATAGCTTTACTCGGTAATCCAAATGTAGGTAAAACAACACTTTTCAATTCATTGACTGGCTCCAATCAAAGGATCGGTAACTGGGCTGGTGTAACAGTTGATAAAAAAGAAGGCTTTTTTGGAAATATAAAAATCGTTGATTTACCTGGTATTTATGCAATGGACACTTTTTCAAACGAAGAAAAAATATCAAAGAAATTTCTAGAAACGGATGAGGTTGATTTAATATTAAATATTATAGATGCTTCTAATATAGATAGGAATCTTTATTTAACAACTCAACTAAAACAATTTAATAAACCTATAATCTTAGCTGTTAATATGATTGATGTTGCCGAAAAAAAAGGTATTAACTTAGATTATAATAAATTATCTACGCTTTTAAATGTTACTGTTATACCAATAATAGCCTCTAAAGAAAAAGGGATAGATGAAATAAAAAAAGTCATTGAAAATGATAGTTATTTGAATATTCAAAAAGATTCTAACTTAATTTTTAAAGATGAGAAAGATACATACAATTACATTGAGGACTTATTAAATAAATGTAATAAAACTATTGATGAAAACAAATCAACATTTAAGGACAAATTAGATAATATTCTTCTTAATCCATGGTTAGCCTACCCAATTTTCATTTTAACTATGGCTTTAATGTTTCAAATAACATTTTCATGGGTTGGACAACCTTTATCTGATTTATTAGATGGATACTTAAATGATAGTTTAATTCCTTATATATCAAGCTTATTATCTAATACTGAGCCCTGGTTCCAATCACTTATAGTTGATGGAATAGTTGCTGGTGTTGGAGGTATTTTAGTACTACTTCCAATTATCCTATCACTTTTTGCTTGTATTTCAGTATTAGAAGATAGTGGGTATATGGCTAGAGTTGCCTTTATCATGGACAAGCTAATGAGAAAAATGGGTCTATCAGGTAAGGCATTTATACCAATGATAGTTGGCTTTGGATGTACTGTTCCTGCCATTATGTCTGCAAGAACCCTAGAAAGTGAAAAAGATAGAAAGTTAACAGCCCTGCTTGTTCCTCTTATGAGCTGTAATGCTAGACTTCCTGTTTATGCAATCTTTGGAGCAGTATTCTTCCCTGAGCATACTGGACTTGTTGTTGCAATGCTATATTTATTAGGAGTAATTCTAGCCTTTCTATTAGGAATATTATTTAAAAATACAATATTTAAAAAGGATGAAGAGCCTTTTATTATAGAATTACCTGAATATAAAATGCCATCTTTAAAAAGTGTATTAAAACAAATATATGAAAAAGCTAAGAGCTTCTTAGTAAAGGCTGGAACCATAATATTTGCTATGAGTGTTATAATTTGGTTCTTATCAAACTTTAATTTCAGTGGTATGGTTGACGTAAATGATAGTATTTTAGCTTCTATAGGTAGTTTTATTGCTCCTATATTTAAACCTCTTGGATTTGGAAATTGGCAAAGTTCAGTTTCTCTATTAACTGGTTTACTTGCAAAAGAAACAGTAGTTGCTTCAATGGGAGTTATATTTGCTGGGGATCTTACAGCTGTACTTCCTTTATATTTTACAGCAGCTTCTGCTATTTCATTCTTAGTATTTGTACTTTTATACACTCCTTGTATATCAGTTTTAGGTGCTATGAAGAAAGAATACGGAACTAAATTTACTATTTTCTCAAGTTCTTATCAGTTATTACTAGCTTGGATTGTTTCCTTTATAGTATATAATATTGCAAATCTATTAATATAAAGAAGGTGTTTTAATGGAAATACTAATAACATTAGGAATTATCGCATTAGCCTTATATATAATATATAAATCAGTGAGAAAATCATCTAAAGGCGGATGTAATTGCAATAGCTGTTCAAGCAACTGCCCAATGTATAAAAATGAAAAATTAAAAATTAAATAATTAAAAGGTTGTTTGCTAAGTTATATTAAGTTAACTTACAAACAACCTTTTTTATTTTACAACATATATT
>NZ_JAWGSV010000269.1:0-4221 GCF_032552055.1 Clostridium sp.
TTTTTATTGTATACCCAATACATTTTAATTGTATAAGAAAATTAGGAGGCTTTATCATGCAGAAATATGTTTGTATTCCTTGTACTTATGTTTATGACCCCGAATACGGTGATCCTGATAACGGAATAGATCCTGATACTCCTTTTGAGGACTTACCAGATGATTGGGTTTGTCCTGTTTGCGGTGCAACTAAGGATGAATTTGATTTATTAGAAGACTAATAAGAAAAAAGGTTGTATCAAGATATTAAAATAATCTTGATACAACTCTTTTAATTTATATAAAATTCATTAAGTTCTTTTTATTAAATTAGATTTAAATTCAATTATATATTTTATACTTTCATCAGATATTCTAGCAGCCTTATTTACTATAGAATCTATACTATTTAATATCTCACTAATATTTTTCTTTTCAATAGAATACTTATAAGCCTTTTCCCCTAACTTAGATAAATATTCTTTTTCATCATCATTAAAGTATAATAGTGGTATTCTGGACACATAACCTGATGTTATCATATTTGTTCTTAGTAACACGCCTCTTACAAAGTAGGTTACTAAATTAGAATTCAAATAAGCTAATAACCAAAACAAATCTATCTTTTCACATATTATGGCTGTATTTACCCCAAAGGTACTTCCTTCTGGCATTCTAGAAGCAGTAAATTCAACCCCCATAGATGAACATATAATTCCTTCTCTATATAGAAACTCCTTATTCCTAACTATGAAGTTATGTACAGTTTTCGATATATCTAAAAAATTATTATCAATATATACAAACTTATCAGTATTAAACCTATCTTTTCCCGGATTCTTATAAAATGGTACAGTATACGGATCTTTTTTCTCCTTAGATAAGAACTCCTTATCATTTCCTGTTGATATACCTGTTATACAATTAAATTCACTTGCTATTCTATCAAAATTAAATAACTCTCTTATATCTATTGGGCAATTAATTACAAACTCTTTATTATCATTTTTATCACTTAGGATAATATCCTCTAGCCCAAAAAGAGTTGTATTGCTATTTATTTTCTCTTTAAGTTCTGAAATATTAATACTTCTATTATTAGTTATAATATTCCCTTGGAAATTAACACCTTTTTGTAAAATTATTATGCTTGTTCTAACATCTGCTCCTTGGTTTGTAAATAAATTAGTTGGACACATCGTTATTTCATGAATAGAACACGTTCTTAATATCTTTTCTCTAAGGGATTTGTAACTCTTAGCTGTTAAGAATGAATCATTAGTTATTATTCCAATAACTGCTCCCTCCTTAGCTAGATCAATTACAGCTGAAATAAACATCCCATACATATTATGAATCCCGACTTCTTTAAAAATATCCTTTAATTCATCCCTATTATCTCTTATATATTCAACTTCATGACAGTTATAAGGTGGATTTAAAACATAATAATCATATTCCAATCCTTTAAATTCACTAACTTCATTAATTTTTTTATAAAAAAATCTTATGAAATCGATATTTTGAAAAGAACAATTATAATTGCTTTTATACTTTATTATATCTATTCCATAAGATTTAATATTCTCTTCTAAAAAAGGTACAAGCATCTCTTCCCTACCGCAGCAAGGATCAAATACCTCTTTACCATCATCTTTTATTTCAATTAACCTATTTTTAATATATTCACATATAAAACTTGGAGTTGAATAATATCCAACTAGCCTTTTGTCTATATACTCTTCATTAAAAATTTTTTCTGCTAATACCTTTTCTTTTCTTCCCATAAATTCTCTCCAATATATTATCCAATTAATAAGTCATCAAAATTATTAGCAGCTAAAACTAAAGTATCATCTATATTAATTACAGTTGATCCTTTAGGCACTATAACTTCTTCAGCACGCCTTATCATTACTATTAAAACTTCTTCTGGTATCTCTGCATCCATAATACTTTTACCAGCCCACTTATTATCTGAATCTATATTAACTTCTAAAATCTTAGTCTTTTTATCTTCCTTATAGTCATTAAAAGTCCTTAATACTGTTGTGCTATCATCTACTAAGTCTAATTTTCTCGCAACTGCAGGAATTAATGTACCCTGTATTCCTACTGAGAATAGAGCTATAAAGAATATAATATGAAATAAATCATTTTCAATATTAACTCCATATGTTACAGAATAAATTGCAAAGGCAATTGATGCTGCACCTCTTAATCCAACCCATGATATAAATACTTTTTCTTTATTTGAATAATCAAATCTATCTAATATAATAAAAGTTGCTAATGGTCTTGCAACAAACATCATAAACAATGATATAGCTATAGATATTCCTAAAACTTGAGGCAATTTAGATGGGAAAGATAACAAGCCCAAAATAAAGAATAGAGCTATTTGCATTATCCAAGATATTCCATCAAAGAAGTGATATAAACTCTTTTTATGCGGTATTTTACTATTTCCAATAATAATACCCGCCATATAAACACTTAAAAATCCATTTCCGCCAAAATACTCACTAATAGCATAGGATAAGATTGCTATAGCAGTTATATATATGGTATAAAAACCTTCTACTTCAAAGTTAACCATTCTCATAATTTTCACTGCAAGTATAGCTAAAATACTACCAACCAATATACCAAATACTATTTGCTTAATAATCATCGGCACTATTAGCGATACCCCTGCATTAGACATTAAAGTTAATACAATAATCGTAAGCATATAAGCTATTGGGTCATTACTTCCACTTTCTATTTCTAGTAGTGGTGCTAATGTTCCCTTTAAATTCAGTTTTTGAGAACGTAATATTGAGAATACTGAAGCTGCATCTGTTGATCCAACAACAGCACCTATTAAAAGCCCTTCTAAAAGGTTAGTTCCTAATACAAAATAACAAAATAATCCAGTAAGTCCAGCTGTTATTATAACTCCAAAGCTAGACATTAATATTGATGGCACTGCTGACTTCTTAGCTGTATTCCAATTAGTACCGAAGCCACCATAAAACATAATAAAGACTAACGCCAAGGAACATATAGTACTAGTTAAGTCATAATTATCAAAATATATACCTACTAGTCCATCAGATCCAAATAGCATTCCAAGTACTATAAATATTAGTAACATTGGAACCCCGAACCTGTATAATATCTTGCTCGACGAAATGCAGATTAACAAAATTAATCCACAAGCAATCATTAATTCTACCATATAACCCTCCTCTTCTTATAATAATATATATCTATTATACGATAAAAATGAATTAGTTGCAAAGACAACAATCTCTACAACTATATTTTTTATAAGAACATCCTTCATTATAAATAAATATTAATTTATAATCACACTTTTTTAGGCTCTTAAAAAAATCATTAGACATTTTTAAATCATAAATAAAGTCACTTACATTCTTATTTAAAAGAAATGGAAGCATATAAATAATATCCATAACATGCTCCTTAAAATGATTTCTGTATTATTTTATTCAAAGAATAAATATTTGGTGTAATCTAATCTCTTATATAACTACTAATATAAAAATTTATTATGGCACAGGTTATATGTAGATAAAAAAAGAAAACCCTAAAAAGGGTTTTCTAAAGATAAATCATTATTAATTTATTTTACTCTATGATAAACTATTGGCTCTTCAGACCCAGAAACTATTTCTCCATTCTTTCTAAACACTTCTGTTACATACATCTTACCATCTAAGTTCTTTTGCTTTGCTGTAAATATAACTCCTGGTGCAAACTCAGCTTCACTTTCTGCAATAAATGCTCCATCTTCTTCCTTAAACACTATTGGAGTAAATTTGCTGTTCTTCTCCAACTTATTATAGTCAAAAGTTAACTTATCATTAAAATTTATAAAATCTTTATATTCTATTTCCTTTGGCAAATCATAAGAAGTTAAAACAACTTGATTATTTTCATTTACTGTATATAAAAATAAATGATGTAATTCTGTTACCTTATCTCCATGATTATAATAAGTTTCATCTATCATAAAGTAACCCTTAAAATCCTTTGGTAGATTTTGAATCTTATCGTTGCATACTTCCGCTATATGCTTAGCTCCAGGTGTTCTTACTTCACCAGTTGTATCCTTCTCTTCCTTTATTTGATTGTCATTATTAAAGATACCCTTTGAGTAACTTATAAACTTATTTAACTTTTCCATTTCTTCACCTCTTAATATAATCTTGATATCTATTTAAGCACGTTACA
>NZ_JAWGSV010000270.1:0-4211 GCF_032552055.1 Clostridium sp.
AATCTAACTTTTCAAATTTGAAGCATAAGGACTTTCTTGGTGGTATTTTGTCATTAGGAATAGAGAGAAATAAAATTGGCGATATTGTAGTGAAAGAAAATGCTGCATATTTACCTGTAATTAATGAAATAAGCAATTATATTTTAAGTAATTTATCTTATATTGGAAAATCTCCAGTTGAAGTTACTTTAGTAACTGATATGGAAGATATGCCTGAAGTAGAGTTTGAAGAGTTTGTAATAAATGTTGCTTCTTTAAGAATTGATAGCATAGTAGCAAAACTTTGTAATTTCTCTAGATCAAAGGCTATTGAAATAATTGATTCTGGTAAAGTTTTAATAGATTATGTCAAAGCAAAAGATAAAAGCCAAGAAATAATTAAAGGTACAAGGATTACTGTAAGAGGTAGTGGTAAGTTCTTAGTAGGAGATATTATAGGTGAAACTAGAAGTGGGAAGCAAAAGGTGAGAATTAAAAAATATATTTAAAATTTAGAGGTGATATTATGAAGCTTACTCCAATGGATATAAGTAACAAAGAGTTTAAAAAAGGATTTAGGGGCTATGATAGTGAGGAAGTAGATGAATTTATAAATGAAATTATAGATAACTATGAAGAGCTATATAAGGAAAATTCAAGACTAAAGGAAAATTTATCTAGAGTCAACGAAAAGCTTGAGCATTATGTTAAAATAGAAAATACTATTCAAAATACATTGCTACTTGCACAAAATGCAGCAGAACAAGCTAGAGAAACTTCACAAAAAGAAGCTGAAATGATTCTCTCTAAGGCAAATGAATCAGCTCAGAAGGTATTAGATAAAGCTCATAGTGATGTTATATTAATTAATGATGAATATGAGAAGGTTAAGCAAGAATTTATTAAGTTTAGAGCTAAGTTTAGAAACTTTATGAATGCTCAAACAGAAACTTTTGATGAACTTGAAAAAGATTTAACTAAAAATTATAGTATTTCTGAACCATTAGACAGAATGATAGAAGAAAAAGGTATAGAGTTATCTAGTAAAAATATTGAGGAAATAGAAGATAGTTATAATGATGATATTGATGAAATAAAGAGTTTCTTTGCAAATTCTGAAGAATAAGATATTATTAATTTGATTTTAAAAGCTCCCTAGGGAGTTTTTTCTTTTCATTAAAATTTTATATTTAAGAGTATTATACAAGTTGTAAAAAGATTCTATGAAAATATAAAACTTTTAGACTATCTATTGAGTGTAAAGTTGCAATATATTATAATGTGCATATAATTACATAAAGATTTAGTAAATATCCTTTACGTAGGATTAATCTTAGTAATTTGTATAAAAAGAAATCAAGGATATTTTCAATTTTTTTATTTACGTAAAGAGTTTTATAGATTTTAATTATATAAAAGAGTATTAATGTAAACAATTAATTGGAAGATGCATAAATGGAGTTAACATATGGAAAATATAAATTTTATAATAACAGATGAGAATGTAGGAGAAAGAATAGATAAATACTTATCTATTCAAATAGAAGGTAAATCTAGATCATTTATTCAGGGTCTAATTGATGAAAACAATGTTTTTGTTAATAATAAAAATGTAAAAAGTAATTATAAGCTAAAAAACAATGATAATGTAACTGTTTTAATGAAAGAACCAATTGAGTTAAATGTAACTCCTGAGGAGATAGAATTAAATATAGTATATGAGGATGAAGATTTAATAGTAATAAATAAGCCTCAAGGAATGGTTGTTCATCCAGCACCAGGAAATTACTCAGGTACTTTAGTTAATGGATTATTATATCATTGTAAAGATTTATCAGGAATAAATGGAGTAATTAGACCAGGAATAGTTCATAGAATTGATAAAGATACTTCAGGAGTACTAGTAATTGCTAAAAATGATGATGCACATAACTTTTTATCTGAACAATTTAAAGAACATAGTATAAAAAGAGAGTACTATGCTTTAGTGGAAGGAAAATTCTCTAAAGATGAGGGAATGGTTGATAAGCCATTAGGAAGAAATAAAAAAGATAGACTTAAGATGGCTATAGTTGAAGATGGAAAGAGAGCAGTTACTCATTATAAGGTATTAGAAACATATAATAATGGAACTTCTTTAGTAAAATGTAATCTAGAAACTGGAAGAACCCATCAAATTAGAGTGCATATGGCATCAATTGGTCATCCACTAGTTGGTGACCCTTTATATGGACTTAAGAAACAGAAGTTTAAATTAAGTGGTCAGGTTTTACATGCTAAATCTTTAGGATTTATTCATCCAAGAACTAAAGAATATATAGAATTTGATTCAGAATTGCCTGATTATTTTTCAAAGATATTAGAATCATTAAGGAAGTAGAGGTGTAATAATTGAAATTAAAAGCAAATCTATTAGATGAAAAAGCTATTAAGAGAAGTTTAATAAGAATCTCTCATGAAATAATTGAAAAAAATAAAGGTATAGAGGATATTGTTTTAATTGGAATTAAAAGAAGGGGATATCCTATTGCTGAAAGAATAGCTAAAAATATTGAGAATATTGAAGGAGTAAAAATACCAGTTGGATATGTAGATATAACTTTATATAGAGATGATATTACAGAAATTCAAGATTCACCAGAAGTAAATAATTTAAATCTTGGTGTAGAAGTTTCAGGTAAAAAAGTTATATTAGTTGATGATGTATTATATACATGTAGAACTGTAAGAGCGGCAATAGATGCAATAATTGATAGAGGAAGACCTGCTCAAATTCAATTAGCTGTTTTAATAGATAGAGGACATAAGGAATTACCAATAAGAGCTGACTATGTAGGTAAAAATATCCCTACTTCCAAAAGCGAAATTATAGCTGTTGAAATAGAAGAAATAGATAATAGTGACTCAGTAAAAATATACGAATGATGTAAGGAGACAAATATGGAATATGATTTAATTGCAACCACTACCTTTGGACTTGAAGGAATAACTGCAAAAGAATTAAAGGCATTAGGTTATGAGGATTTAAGAACTGAAAACGGTAAGGTTTATTTTACTGGTGATGAAATGGATATAGCAATTGCAAATATTCATTTAAGAACAGCAGATAGAGTTTTAATAAAGATGGCAGAATTTGAAGCTAGAAGCTTTGAAGAATTATTCCAAGGAACTAAAAAGGTAAAATGGAATGAACTTATACCTGTAGATGGGATAATGCATGTTAATGGTAAGTCAGTAAAGTCGACTTTACATAGTGTACCTGATTGTCAATCTATAGTAAAAAAGGCCATAGTAGATAGTATGAGTGAAGCTTATGGAGCATCACATTTTTCAGAAGATGGTCCTTTATATAAGATAGAAGTGGCAATTCTTAAAGATGTTGTAACATTAACAATAGATACATCAGGACCAGGTTTACACAAAAGAGGATATAGAGAAGAGGCTGGAGCAGCTCCGCTAAAAGAAACATTAGCAGCAGCTATGGTATTAATATCTAGATGGAAAGAAGACTTTGCTTTAGTAGATCCATTTTGTGGTTCAGGAACTATACTGATCGAAGCTGCAATGATAATGCAAAATATTGCACCTGGAATGTGTAGATCCTTTACTTGTGAAACTTGGCCTAGTATGGAAGCAGATATATTTGAACAAGTAAGAGAAGGTGCTGAAAGAGCAATAAAGCATAAAGATATAAAGCTATTAGGATATGATATTGATGGAAGAATTCTTAAAGTAGCTAGAAGTAATGCTGAAAAAGCAGGTGTATCAAAGTATATTGAATTCCATAGAAGAGATTTTAAAGAATTCTCTAGTGCAGATAAATATGGCTTTATAATTTCAAATCCTCCTTATGGTGAAAGACTTGGAGAAAAGAGAGAAGTAGAAGAACTATATAAGATATTTGGTGGTTATAAGAAAAAATTAAGTAACTGGGATTTTAATATATTAACTTCTTATGAAAACTTTGAAAGTCCTTTTAATATTAAATCAAGCAAAAATAGAAAATTATATAATGGTAAACTAAAATGTTACTATTATCAATATTTTGATAATGAATTAATTAAAAATAATGGAGATATGGTTATAAACCATATCTAACTAACCAATTAAAAATGAAAAATTAAGAATTGAAAATTTAGGAAGTAATTTGTTCCAAATTACAAAAATATAATTATAAAAATTTTAAAAGGATTTACATTATAATTATTATATTGAAAGGGATGCTTTAAAGC
>NZ_JAWGSV010000271.1:0-4188 GCF_032552055.1 Clostridium sp.
GTTATTATATTTCTAAATATTATTATATTTTTATTCTTAACTAACTTAGTATACACTATAATTGAGAAATATGCTCGTATTATTTATTAGTAAATTAAGTTATTTTGCAAAAATTTATAAAAAGTTAATAGGTAAACCTTTAGGAGGAGGAGATTATGATTAATTTTAAAGAGATTTTATACTATTCTAAATTAAATACTGAAATTATTGGAGAAATAATAATAGTAAAAAGTGATATGGGCCTAAAAAGAATTGAAATAATTGAAGATTCCTTTAAAAAGTTTAAAAATGATTGTGATTTAAAAGAAATTACTTTAATTGAAAGTGTTAAAGAGTGTAGTGATGTAGCTGAGCAAATTAACGAGTACTTTAATAGAGAGAGAAGCAACTTTGATTTAAAAATGGATTTATCAGGAACAGAGTTTAGAAAAAGGGTCTGGGAAGAATTATTGAAAATACCTTATGGAGAATTAAGAAGCTATAGTGATATAGCAAAAGCCATAGGTAAAGATAAAGCAGTAAGAGCTATAGGTCAGGCAAATAAATTTAATCCAATTCCAATAATAATACCTTGCCATAGAGTTATAGGTAAGAATAAAAAATTAATTGGATATGCAGGGAATCATACTGACATTCAAGAAAAGCTTCTTAACTTTGAAAAAAGTAACAAGGAATATATAATTAATAAAGAATATACTTAGAGCAAGGTAATACTGATTACCTTGCTCTAAGTATATATAAGATAATATATCAATTTTCAATTAGATTACTAATATACTCTGTCTTGCCAGTTAATACATCATCATAAAAAGATTGTTTATTATCAATAAAATCAATACATTCATTAAGTTCTTTAATTCTGTTTAATAAGGATTCCTTTGATTTGTCAAGCATCTCTTTTCTTTCTGGAATTGTAGAAGGACCTTCTATACAATAATTCATATATAACTTCATATCTTTAATGCTCATTCCACATTTTCTTAGACATTGTAGTCCTTTTAGCCATGCGATATTTTTTTCATTAAATTTACGATAATTATTTTTATCCCTTTTGACATTAGGTACTAGACCTTCTTTGCAATAAAACTTCAATGTTTCATAGGATATTCCAACGAGTTCACAGGCCTCTTTAGTTGTATACATAAAATTACCTCCTAAATTAAAATAAAAAACTCTTGCTAGGTAGTGACTACCTACTGGTAATATTATTATAAGATTAAAAATAATAGAAATAAAGGAGAAATTAAAATGGAGTATGTAAGCCTAAATAATGATGTGAAAATGCCAGCAGTTGGATTTGGAGTTTTTCAAATCACAGATAATGAAGAATGTGTTAGAGTTGTTTTGGATGCTATTGATGTAGGTTACCGTTTAATTGATACAGCACAAGCTTATGGTAATGAAGAAGCTGTTGGAAAGGCTATCGCTAAGTCATTAGTACCTAGGGAAGAGCTATTTATAACAACTAAAGTATGGATTAGTAATAGTGGCTATGAAAAAGCCAAAACATCTATTGAATCTTCTTTGAAGAAAATGAAATTAGATTATTTGGACTTAGTATTAATTCATCAACCAGTAAATGATTACTATGGAACTTATAGAGCTATGCAAGATTTATATAAAGAAGGAAAAATAAAAGCAATAGGAGTATCAAATTTTTATCCAGATCGTTTAGTTGATTTAGCTTTATTTAATGAGGTAAAACCAGCTGTAAATCAGATTGAGATTAATCCATTTCACCAACAATTAGATGCGCAGGCATATAATCAAAAATATAATGTACAATTACAAGCCTGGGCTCCTTTTGCTGAAGGGAAAAATGGAATGTTTGAAAATCCAGAGTTGAGAACGATAGGAGAGAAATATAATAAATCAGTGGCGCAAGTTATTTTAAGGTGGTTACTTCAAAGGGGTATCGTTCCATTAGCTAAAACAGTTAATAAGGAAAGAATGCTGCAAAATATAGATGTTTTTAGTTTTAAGTTAAGTGAAGAGGATATGAATAAAATATCTTCTTTAGATAAAAAAGAAAGCTCTTTCTTTAATCACCAAGAAGCATCAGCAGTAGAAATGTTAGCTAATCTTGTTAGATAGGGGGAAGGGTTTATGAAAAAAATATTATACTTAATGAGACATGGACAAACGCTTTTTAATTTTAGAAGAAAAGTTCAAGGGTGGTGTGATTCTCCATTAACTAAGTTAGGAATTGGACAAGCGGTCATTGCTGGTGAATATTTTAAAAGAAATAACATAACTTTTGATCATGCATATTCATCTACATCTGAAAGGGCTTGTGATACATTAGAATATGTTACGAAGATTCCATATACAAGAGTAAAGGGACTTAAGGAATGGAATTTTGGGACCTTTGAAGGGGAAAGCGAGGACTTAAATCCACCATTACCGTACAGAGACTTTTTTGTTAAGTATGGTGGTGAAGATGAATTTGAATTGAGAAACAGAGTAGTAGAAACTCTTAGTTCAATTATGAAAAAAGATGATCACCATACAGTTTTAGCTGTTTCTCATGGAGCTGCTTGCCGTCAATTTATGAGGCATTGGGCTTATAATAGTGATATTGACCAAGAGGAAAGGCTAAATAACTGTTGTATATTAAAATTTGAATTTGAGAATGAAGAGTTTAAATTACTAGAAATAATAAACCATGATTTTAGCAAATTATATTAAAAAGTATAAATTAATAAAAGTCGGCAATTTTGCCGACTTTTGTTTTAAAATTTTATTATGAATTTATTTTAAGCTTTATGAAGTTGATTTTTAATAATTTCATAAACCTTCTTAGGTAATGCATCTTGTTCTTCTTTACTTAAGTCAGCAGTTTCTATAGCTGGATGTATATAAAGATTAACAGTTGCTGGTTTTAAAGTCCATTTTCTCTTATTAGTCTCCATAATTTTATAAGACCCATCCATAGTAACAGGAACTATAGGACATTTAGATTTAGTTGCAAGCTTAAAGCTTCCAGCTTTAAATTCTCCCATATTATTTCCCTTACTTCTAGTTCCTTCTGGGAAAATAACTAGTGAATGACCAGATTTAAGAATCTTAATACCATGAACGATAGCTTCTCCAGCTTTTCTTATATTGCTTCTATCCATAAATACACAATACATGTATTCCATCCAAGTTCTTACCCCTGGTATTTTCTTTACTTCTATCTTAGATACAAAACCTTTCAATCCAGGTATTTGACTCATATAAATTGGAATATCAAAATTTCCTTGGTGATTTCCTATATATAATACATTTTTATCTTTAGGTATATTTTCTACACCATGAACAATTACCTTAACTCCAGCTACTTTTAAAAGTGTTTTAGCCCACAGTGTAGTAACTTTGTAAACTAAAGCATCTCTTTTTTCAGTTTCACCTTTTTTATCTAACATTTTAGTTCTAATTAATGCAGGTATGGTTAAAATTATAGTTCCAAAGAACACAATATACCAAACTATAGATCTAAGCATTCAATCAAATCCTTTCAATCAATAAAAATAATTCCATAATTAAGTATATAACAAATTAATCACTTATAAAAGTTTTTATTTGTTCATAATATTGACATGTAGAAAATGTTATTATACAATTTTATTTGTATATGTCTCCATAGTTCAATGGATAGAACAGTCCCCTCCTAAGGGACAGATACAGGTTCGATCCCTGTTGGGGATACCATATTGGTTTGTGAAATGGCTTAACTGTAGAAGTTAAGTCATTTTTTTATATTAAAAGGGACTTTCGATGGATAATTATCCTGCAAGGAAATTAATACCGACTTTGATTGCAAGGAAGAAGTTAAAAAGTGTAAGACTATTAATGATGTTATGGATAAAAATGAATTGATACAAAGGCTAGTAAAAGATGTTTTGGAAAATATTCTAGAAGGAGAAATGGAAGAGAATTTAGGAAAAAATAAATATGAAAGATAAAGCGAGGTTTATTAAGATTGTAATTACCGAAACGGATATAGTCAAAAGAACTTATGAAGTTCCTTCGGTGACCTGGATTTAGATATTCTAAGGGATAGAAAAACTGAATTCGAACCTGAAATAGTGAAAAATATGAAACTATTTCTTCTAATAAAATCTTCAATTCGTCGTTATTCTATTCAATTATTAACTTAAAAATTCCTTATATTTTATTTAATTATTTATTACTTTCATATAATAA
>NZ_JAWGSV010000272.1:0-4185 GCF_032552055.1 Clostridium sp.
GTTATCAACTGATACTATATTTTCTCTTCCACCTAAAGCTTCGATATAAGCCTTAGCTAATTCCCCCATATCTCCAGATACTACAGTGTTTTCAGTTAATTCATCGTCATCTTCTCTACCTGGAGTCTTTAAGTCGAATTTAGTGATAACAAATCTAAATGTTACATAGTAGATTAATGCAAATACTAAACCTATTGGTATTATTAATAGTGGATTTTCTGCCATTGGTGCTTTAAAGCTTAAGAACCAATCAACAAAACCAGCACTGAAGTTAAATCCAGCTCTTACTGGTAATAATGTACAAACTATTGCTGATATACCAGTTAATCCAGCATGTAATACATATAGTCCTGGTGCTAAGAACATGAATGCGAATTCTAATGGTTCTGTAACTCCTGTAAAGAATGAAGATAATGCAGCTGCTAATAATAATCCATATACAGCTTTTTTCTTATTTTCTTTAGCTGTATGATACATAGCTAAAGCTCCAGCTGGTAAACCGAACATCATAACTGGGAAGAATCCTGT
This sequence comes from Clostridium sp., assembly GCF_032552055.1. GTDB lineage: Bacteria > Bacillota > Clostridia > Clostridiales > Clostridiaceae > Clostridium. Next base: position 529 of record NZ_JAWGSV010000272.1, read on the forward strand.
CATGTACATACCTGTTTGACCTTGAACTCCTGTACCACCCCAGAAGTTAGCTATATCGTTAATTCCTGCAACGTCGAACCAGAATACTGAGTTAAGTGCATGGTGTAACCCTGTAGGTATTAATAATCTGTTAAAGAATGCATATATACCTGCTCCTACAGCTCCTGTAGAAATAATTGCTTTACCAAATGATACTAATGCATTATAAACTACTGGCCATACAAAGAATAATACAAGTGCTGCAACTAATGATGCTAAAGATGTCATAATTGCAACTGATCTCTTACCGCTAAAGAATCCTAAAGCGTCTGGTAACTTTGTTGACTTAAACTTGTTATAACAACTTGCACCTATTAAACCTGCAACTATACCAACGAATTGAGTTTGGATTTTACTGAATGCTGCTGGAACTTCCGCAACATCAATTCCCTTAAACATAGCAACAACTGCGGGGCTTAATAATGTTGTAATCATAAGCCATGAAACTAGACCTGCAAGTCCTGCTGTTCCATCGTTGTCATCTGACATACCTACTGCTACCCCGATAGCAAATAGTATTGCCATATTATCGATTAACGCTCCACCCGCTTTTAATAAGAAAGCCGCTGCTACATTGTTTGCTCCCCAACCTGATGGATCAATCCAGTAACCGATACCCATTAAGATACTTGCAACTGGTAAAGCTGCAACTGGAAGCATTAATGATTTTCCTAGTCTTTGAAGATACTTCATCATAATAATAATTCCTCCTTGTTTTTTGTTATGTACAAATCTAAGCCATAACATAAATAATTCCGATAATATAAAAAAGCCGAAAAGGATATTATAATATAATAAATCCTCTTCGGCTCATGCTCAACTAATTGATAACACGCCTAAACTTGTACATATATTTAACTTACAATGTTATTGTATCATCCTATGTTATTGTTTTCAATAGTTTTTTTAAATTTTTTTATTTTTATTTTTTCTTCTATAATTTTTAATATCTTGATTTTATTATTATATTATTATTTGTTTTATGTAGTAATCCATGTGTTTTATTACAATACAATATACTGTTTTTTTCTTATATTTTATTGACAATTATAAATAATTACAGATATAATCATACTAGACGTGTTACTGTTAAATCAGGCATGAGTCCACTATTCTAATAAATATAGGACTTATGCCTTTTGTTTTTATTAATTATGATATATCTGTGTATTTATTTTTTGTTTTAAATAAATACTATTTATATAAACTAGATAAAAAATATGAAATAGAAAGGATGTGGATTCCTGACTATTCAGGAAGTACTATGTTTAAGTTTTTTAAAAACCTATTCAATTCAGAAGAAAATAAAGAAGAAGTTGTAGTTGCTAAGGCTAATACTTTAGTTGCACCAGTTTCAGGTAAAGCAATGCCTTTATCAGAGGTTCCAGATCCAGTTTTTGCTGAAAAGTTAGCAGGTGATGGAGCAGCTATTATGGCTGAAGGAGATACTGTTGTTGCTCCTGCTGATGGAGAAGTTACTTTAATCTTTAAAACTAAGCACGCTTTTGCTATGACATTAGAAAACAGCTTAGAAATATTAGTTCATATTGGTTTAGAAACTGTTTCCCTTGATGGAGAAGGTTTTGAACAATTAGTAGAACAAGGAACAAAAGTTAAGGCTGGTACTCCATTAATAAAAATAGATAGAGAGTTTATCTTAAGCAAAGGATTATCTCTTGCAACTCCAGTTTTAATAACAAATGTTGATGCCACTAAATCAATATCTGCTGTTGAAACAGGTAATGTAGTAGCTGGAGAAACTACAGTAGTAAATTTTGAAGTGTAATAACTAAATCAAAAAAATAAGAATCAGTAATTTAATACTGATTCTTATTTTTTTATAATTTATTTTTCAAAAGATATTCTAAACCTCTCAATATGCATGGCTAAATAAGCCACTTCATCTTCTGATATTTCTTTTATATCTAAAGTCTTACATATAATTTCCCTTGTTTCCTTAGCAATTTTATAGGATATTTTATATTTATCTCTAATTATATCTACTAAATCATTTTTTATAGGGCTATTAGTTATAATCCTTTCAATAGCAAATCTTATATGAGTTAAAAATCTAGCATAATCTAAAGATTTTCTATCTATTTCTATCTTAAGCCTATCTTCAACATGCTCAATAATAGAATTACTTAAAAAGCTATATTTTATAGTATTTGATAGTTTACCATTATTCCTAGCTGAATGTATATGAAGAGTAATAAATCCTATTTCACCTTCTGGAACTTCAACTCCTAATTCTTCTTTAATTCTATAAGCCAGCCTAGATGCCATAGAAAATTCCCTAGCATAAAGTGTTTCTATTTCAACTAGAAAAGGATTTTGTATTTCTTCATTATCCTCTAGCCTTCTTATAGCATAGAATAAGTGGTCTACTAATCCTATATGGATATTTTCATTAAGTTCTTCTCCCAGCTCATCTGATATCTCTGCAATAACTTCTTCTACAATTGCAATTAATTTCGTATCAACTCTATTTAATATTTCATTAAAATTTCTTTGATTATCTTTATCTTCGATAATAAATACTTTCTCTACTATTGTTCCCTTGCTTATTACATCACCAGGTTTCTTCCCAAATCCAATGCCCTTTTGGAAAAGAATTTTCTCTTGCCCCTCTTCTTTAACAAGCAAAATGTTATTATTAAAAGATTTTATAACACTCGCATCTTTATTCAACGTAATCTTATACATAATACTCCTACCTTTACCAAAAAATAATATTAGTTTATGTAATATTAGAAATCCTCTAATACCCTATAAAAAGTTAAATGGTCTCTCCACCCACCATTAATAAATAAATACCTTTCATTTAACCCAACTTCTTTAAACCCACAACTAGTTAATACATTTTTAGATCTTTCATTATCCACTAAGACAGAAGCCTCTAATCTATGTAGTTCAAGCTCATCTCTAGCATATCGTACTGCCATCCTTAAAGCTTCCTTCATATAGCCCTTCCCTTGATAATCCTTATCCATAGAATAACCAATTATACCACTTTTAAATACTCCATAAACTATATTGGATATTTTTATTTTCCCAATAAGTTTATCATTCTTGTAGATTCCAAGATCAACACACTTACCAGACATTAATCCCTTATAGCTCTCTAAAAGAATATCCCTTTGAGTTTCTATAGTATAAAAGCTTTTGTCTCTACTTGGCTCATAATTTCTTAGGTGATCTTCATTTCTAATATAATACTCTAATAAATCTTCTGAGTCCTCAGGGCTAAGATTTCTTAGTGATATATTTTTTCCCTTTAGTTTAACAATATAATTTCTTTGAATATTATTAAAGTCATTTCTATTAACACCAAAACTAAGTTCATCTAAAAATATTCCATTTGAAAATAAATTTTCTGAAAATATTCCTTCTAAATTGAACCCTAAGTCTAAGAAAACCTTATAATTAATATTTTCATCCACTAAAATATTAACCTTATATGTATTATTATCCTTAAAGATAGCCCTCACTATACTTATTACTGACTCTCTTAGTAAATTATGCTTACCACTCTTAAAAAACTTCAATCTGATGTTGCACTTTCTACCTTCTTTATCTAATTCAGTAATAGTAAACCTTCCTATTAGAATATTATCT
>NZ_JAWGSV010000273.1:0-4161 GCF_032552055.1 Clostridium sp.
GATATTAGCTGGTGCAATAATTTTAATTGTAATAATAGGTATTATAAGTTATGTTTTTTCAGTTAATAAAAAAGTAGCATCATGGCAAGGTAAAATATATCCAGGTGTAACTGTTTATGGTGTAGACTTAGGCGGATTAAATGAGGAAGAAGCAGCTAAGGTACTTAAAGAAAAATTGCCTGATATGATTTTGGACAAGAAGTTAGTAGTTAAAGTAGAGGATAAAACTTTAGAACTGACTTATGAGGAATTAAAGCCAAGTTATAATCCAGAAGAAGTAGCAAAAGAAGCTATGATAGTAGGGAAGGATGAAGGTACCTTTACTAAGAACTCATATATAAAGGGAAAAAAGACCACTAATTTAGATACAAAACTTTCTTATGATGAAGAAGCTTTAGTAGCCTTTGAAAATAAAGTTATTGATGAGGTGGGAGTAAAACCTATAAATGCTTCAATTGAAATAAATTCAGGAAATATATCTATTACTGATGAGGTTTCAGGTAAAACTATAAATAAGGAAGAACTTCATAATACTTTAGTGGATAATATAAATGCAGATCCAGGCAATGAGGCAGTTTTAACTTTTGATTTAGTGATTGAAGAAGCTAAAATAAAAGCTGAAGATTTAACTAGAATTAATGGGAAAATAAGTAGTTATAGCACTAGTTATGTTAATACTGGCGATGGTAGAGTTAAGAATATGGAAATTGCTGCAGATATAGTAAATGGGACAATTCTTATGCCAGGAGATGAATTTAGTTATAATGGATTAATTGGAGATACTACTCCAGAAAAAGGCTATGAAAAAGCTAATACCTATGTAGGAAATGAAATAGTTCCTGACTATGGTGGTGGAATATGTCAAGTTTCAACTACTCTTTACAGAGCAGTGATGAATGCAAATATTAGATCAACAGAAAGGATGAATCACTCCCTTACAGTTTCTTATTCTGATCCAGGATTAGATGCAACAGTGGCTAATCCTTATATAGATTATAAGTTTGTAAATACTTACGATTTTCCAGTATATATTCAAGGCTCTGTTAGTGGTGGAGTAGTAAACTTTACTTTATATGGAGATGCTGAGGCAATGGGGAATAAGACTTATGAGTTAGTAAATGAAATTCATGAAAAGTACAACCCTGAAATAAAGTATGAAGATGATCCAACTATGGAAGAAGGAACTGAAAAGGTAGTATCTCATGGAATGCCAGGATACAAGGCAAGTTCTTATCAAGTAACTTATGAAAATGGAGTAGAAGTAGATAGAGAATTTATTGCAACAGATGTTTACATGACTACAGATACAATAGTTAAAAGAGGAACTAAGAAGAAGGATGTTCCTAAGAAAGAAGACAGCAAAAAGGAAGATCCTAAAAAAGAAGATACAACAAATAATAAAACTGAACCAGAGAAAAAACCAAACAACTAGTCATAAATGCGAAGCATTTTATTAATGAAAGAATGAAGAAATGAAAGAATGCTTATAAAAAATAGAAATTTTTTATAAGAGAATATTTAAAATAAGGAGGTTTTGCATAGCAAAACCTCTTCCTTCATTTTTCATTCTTTCATTACCTTAATTTTTTTATTTTAAAATGCTTTGCATTTTATTGTTATTATATTGTTAAGTTTATTGTTGAAATTAAACTATAGTGATATTATAAATATAAAATAAAGGTTATGGTAAAGGAGTATTTATGGCATATAAGATGGTTTGCATTGATATGGATGGAACTTTACTAGGTAAGGGGAGAAAAGTATCGGATGAAAGCAAGAGAGTAATTAAAAAATTGCATGATAAGGGAATAGAAGTAGTAGTAACTACAGGAAGAATATATAATAATGCTGCCTATTACTCTCATCTTTTAGGTGTAAAGTCTCCAGTTATTGCAGCAAATGGAGCTATAGTTAGAGATAAATATACTAATAAAATAATATACGAAAATCCTATAAAAACAGAAACTTGCATTAAGTTAGTGAAAACTCTTGAAAGTTTAAATTTATTATTTCACTTTTATACATCAGATGAAATATACTGCGGAAATTATCTGACTAAGGTAGCTACTAAATTATATATGACAAAGCAAAGTGGTTTTGATGATTTAAGAATTCATTATAATGTGATTAGGGATTTAAAGAAATGGGAAGAATTTTTTATTAGAACTAATGGGAAGATTACTAAAAGTATAGCCTTCTCTTTAGAACCTGAAAAATTAATGGCTCTTAGGAGTAAGTTAAATGAATTTGATGATATTATATATTTTGGATCAGGAACAAAAAGTCTTGAAATTAATAATAGAGGTGCATCAAAAGGTAACGCAGTAAAGGCTTTAGCTGAGTATTATGGATTTAAGCGAGAAGAAATAGTATGCATTGGTGATAATGAAAATGATATTTCGATGATTGAATATGCAGGTCTTGGAGTTGCAATGGGAAATGCAATAGAAAAAGTAAAAGACCTTGCAGATTTTGTTACAGATACTAATAAAGAAGATGGAGTAGCAAAGGCATTAAAAAAAATATTTGATATTTAGCGAGGAATTTGTAGAAATAAGTAATATATATTGTATAAAAAAATATTATGTTAATAAAGTGCAAATGACTTTGACTAATGAGTTTTCATATAGTATTATTTTTATTATGGTATTAGATAAGTAAGGTGTAAATCTTACTTTTTTATTGGAGGAAATACAGATGAACAATTTAAATATAGTATTATATCAACCAGAGATACCTCAAAATACTGGTAATATTGCTAGAACTTGTGTTTTGACTAACTCAACTCTACACTTAATAAAACCAATGAAATTTAAAATAGATGATAAACAAGTGAAAAGAGCTGGATTAGATTATTGGAGCGAATTAAAATTAGAGATTCATGAAAGTTATGAAGATTTTATGAAAAAGTACGGAAATGAAAGAATCTTTTTATCAACTACTCATGCAACAGAACATTATGATGAAGTCGAATATAAAGAAGGAGATTTCATAATGTTTGGTAGAGAATCTGCTGGTGTTCCTGAAGAAGTACATACTGCTCATAAAGGTATTAGAATTCCAATGATAAAAACTAGCACAAGGAGTTTAAATCTTTCAAACACAGTTGCAATAGTAGCTTATGAGGCATTAAGACAAATTGGTTTTCCTGAAATGAAGTAGATTAGGGGGAATAGAAAATGGAAAAAATAAAAATAGTGACAGATAGTTGTCTAGATCTTCCAGAAGAATTAATAAGAGAAAATAATATTGAAATACTACCTGTACTAATTAATTTTGGAGATAAAAGTTACGTAGATAGAGAAGAAATAAATCTTAAAGAAATGCAAGAAAAGATAGAGCGAGAGAAGGTATTACCAACTACTGCTCAAATAACACCAAGTAGATTTGAAGAATACTTTAGAAATGCATTAAATGAAGGCTACAAAGTATTAGCAATATTAATGTCTTCTAATATGAGTGGAACTTATAATTCAGCTTGTATCGCTAAAGATATGATAGAATCTGATGATATAGTTATAGTAGATACTCAAGTAATTACATCAGCTCAGGGTTTACTTGTATTAAAAGCTTGTGAGCTAAGAGATAAAGGATTTGCTGCTGAAGAGATAAAGAAAGAAATAGATGAAATGAAGTCTAGAATGAAGGCATCTCTTTGTTTTGAGTCTTTAGAGAACTTAGTAAGAGGCGGAAGAATTTCTAAAACAGCAGGGGCAATAGGTACTGCTTTAGGTCTTAGAGTAATTATTGGCTTTGAAGATGGAATGATGGTTGCAAAAGATAAGATTAGAGGAAATAAGAAGGTAATAAAGAAAATTATATCTGATTATGAAAATGGTAACCCAGATAAAAATGAGCCAGTAATATTAATAGAAATAGTGAGTCCAGAAATAAAGGCTGAACTTAAAAGTTATTTAGAAGAAAATAATATTAAGTATATAGAAACTAATCCAGGTTGTGCTGTAGGAATACACTCAGGGAATAGAGTTTGCGGATTATTCTTTTTAAGTAAATAGAAAAGAACTAAAAATGCGTATCACAGTTTAGTGATACGCATTTTTGTATTGTATTGAAAACCACTGGCTATGCCAGTGGATAAAATGGCTTAAGCTCTGAACAGAAAAAACTCCTATGATATAATTGCAACGACTGACAATCGTA
>NZ_JAWGSV010000274.1:0-4103 GCF_032552055.1 Clostridium sp.
ATGAAAAACATTTCATATAAATTATAATATTATTATCAATTATAAACAAGTTATTTCAATATATGTTTCAATAAATAATCTATATTTCAAGTATTTGTGTTATTTTAAGTGAAAAATAGTTTTGAAAGTAAAGTAAATTAATTGAAAGCTTATATATTACTTCCTGCTAAATAACCTGTAGATAATGCAATTTGTACATTGTATCCACCTGTATATGCATCAATATCAATAACTTCGCCTGCAAAAGAGAGGTTATTGATTAATTTAGACTTCATTGTAGAAGGATCTATTTCCAATGTATCTACCCCACCTGAAGTTACTATTGCTTCTTCTATTGGTCTTAATTTTCTTATAGTTAATTTAATACCCTTTATTAAGTTAACTAAATATTTTCTTTCTTCTTTTGTAATTTCGTTAACTTTTTTATTTTCATTAATATTAGATAAACTTATTATTATAGGAATAAGTTTTTTAGGAAATAAGTCATCTAAAGAATTTTTAAATTCTTTATTTATATATTTCTTAAAATCCTTCTGTACTCTTAAATCTAGTTCTTCTAAGGTTAAAGCTGGCTTCAAATCTAAAGCAATATAATACTTTAAGCCTTCATTAATATATCTAGAGGTTTTTAGGGCTAACGGACCCGAAATTCCATAACTTGTAAATAATACTTCACCTTGCTCTTTATATAGAGGTTTTTTCTTATCTACTTCATATAATGAAATTCCAATATTTCTAAGGGTTAATCCCATAATTTCTCGTATCCAGCTATTACTAATCTCAATAGGAACTAATGATCCTTTAAGAGTAGTAATATTATGTCCAACTTCTTTAGAAAATTTTAATCCATCTCCAGTTGAGCCTGTTAAAGGATATGATACTCCCCCAGTAGCTATAATATAATTATCTGCAGTTATAATATAATTATTATTAACTTTAACACCATCAATAAGTGAGTTTTTATAAATTATATCTGTAACCTTTGAATTAAGTCTAATATCTACCTTATTATTATTTAATTCCTTTAAAAGTCCTTTAATAATATCTGAAGACTTATCTGAGTTAGGAAAAACTCTACCGCCCCTTTCAGATTTAAGTCTTATTCCCTGTGATTCAAAAAAGTTTATAGTATCTTCATTTGTATAAGAGTATAATGCACTATATAAAAAATGAGGATTGCCAGGAATAAAGTCAAAGAACTCTGAAATGTCCTTACTATTGGTAACGTTACATCTTCCCTTACCTGTAATAAATAACTTCTTTCCTACCTTTTCATTACTTTCAAGAAGTATAACTTCATTGCCATCTTTAGCGGCTGTAATAGCTGCCATCATTCCTGCAGGACCTGCTCCAATTACTATTACTTTTTTCATATTCATCCTCCAATGCATTATTTTTTCTTAAAATAATATATCATTTAACAACCTTAATTACAACTTTTATTGTATAAAAATAGATGTATCAATCTTATATAATAATTGATACATCACTTTAGTTAAATTCTTATGTAATTTTTAATTAAACTGTATAAAGTGGGACTAAAATATAATATGATTTTAATCTTCACCTACATTTCTATTATTATAAGAATATACATTGTATTCTTTCCAAATTGATTCAAGACTATTAAATGTATTTGCTATACTTTGCTTCTCTCTCATTCCAACTGCAATTATTAATGCATTAATAACTGATAAAGGTGCAACTAAAGAGTCAACAAAGGAAGCCATATTGCTATGAGCAATTAATGAATAATCAGCCTTTGATGCAAGAGGTGATAAAAGGCTGTCAGTAATTGCAACTACATCCGCACCTCTATCTTGTGCAAAAGCTAAAGCATCAATAGTTCTAGAAGCATATCTTGGGAAGCCAATACCTATAACAAGATCTCCTTCTTCAAGATTGATCATTTGCTCAAATATATCAGATATTCCATACCCAACAGTCTTAACATTTTGCAAAATAATATTTAAATAGAAACCTAAAAATTCTGCCAAGGCTGTTGAGCTTCTAAGTCCAATTATATATATTCTTTTTGCTTCAAATATTTTATTAACAACATCTTCAAAGGTATTATAATTTATCTTTTCTAGGGTAGCTCTTATATTTTCAATATCTGCTTTAAGAACACCTTTAAGTGCATAACCTTCACTTACGTAATCATTTGATAATTCTAATCTTTGAACTGTTGTAAGTTTGTTTTTTATTAATTCTTGAAGTGCTTTTTGAAGTTTTGGGTAACCTGAAAATCCAAGTTCATTTGCAAATCTTACTACTGTAGATTCTGAAACCCCAACTGATACTCCAAGCTTAGCTGCAGTCATAAAAGCAGCCTTATCATAGCTTTTCAAAATATACTCTGCAATTAATTTTTGTCCTTTGCTCAATCTTGGGAATTTTGATTGTATTATTCGCATTAAATCTTTTGAGTTATCATTAAGATTATTATCCATTCATATCCCTTCTTTTCATTTAAACTTAACAACTTATACTATTATACTATCATTTATTGAATAATCCAGCAATAATTATTTCATTTTTCTCTTAAAAGGAATAAAAACTTGTAGTGTATTTATAGGTTGTCAATTTTATTTTTTCTCTACAATTACCAGCATAGGTGAGACTTCTTGCCTGTTCAGATAGGATTGTGCCATAACTCCATACTTATTTTTAGGCAGTTCTTTTAAATACTGTAAAATGCAAGTTTCTTCTATCTTACCTTCATTATGACCTCTATATATGCAAATAGCCATTATTCCCCCACTGTTAAGTAATTCAAGACCTGATTTAATACTTTCAAGTGAAGTTATATGATTAGTCGTTATATTTTTATCACCACCAGGTAAAAATCCTAGGTTATATATTATACAATCTACTTTTGTATTAATATAAGTATTAAATAAATGATGAGAATCATTTATAACTTCAACATTTTCTATATTCTTTTCTTTATATTTAATACAAGGTTCCTCTTGAATATCAAAAGCATATACTTTTGAAAAGTTATTAGCTAAAAAATCTGTGTCATATCCGTTACCTAAAGTAGCATCAATAGCCACAATTTTGTTTAAAACATAGTTTTTTATAATATCATGTGATAAATCACTTATATTCCCAACATATCTATACATATTTACCTCGAAATTTTCTATAATGAATTTATATATTTAAGTTCCTCTTCAGTTAAATCTCTCCATTGACCTTTTTTAAGATAACCAAGTTTTATATTACCAACTTCAACTCTTTTTAAGGATAATACCTCATGACCTAAAGCTTCACACATTCTTCTTATTTGTCTATTCTTACCTTCATGGATTATAATCTCTACAACTGAGTTAACTGAATTCTTCTTCTTTTCTATATCTAAAAGTGTCATTTTCGCTTCAGCAGTTATATATCCCCCAATATCAACTCCGCTCTCAAACCTTCTAATTTCCTCTTTGCTAAACTCACCTCTGCAAGTAGCAATATACTTTTTTCCTATATTAACTCTTGGGTGAATTATTTTATTATAGATATCTCCATCGTTAGTAAGTAATATCAAACCTGAACTATCGTAGTCTAATCTCCCTATAGGGTAAATTCTTTCTTCAACTTTAACTAAGTCTAAAATCGTTTTTCGTCCCTTTTCATCTTTAACAGAAGTTATATAACCTTCTGGCTTATTAAGCATTATATAAAGTTTTTTTTCTTCAGGCTTTATTATATTACCTTTATATGTAACTGTATCTTTTTCTGGATTTATTTTGACACCAAGTTCAGAAACAATATTATCATTTATTTTAACTTCCCCACTTAGTATTATTTCTTCACACTTTCTTCTAGATGCAACACCACATCTAGCCATGTATTTTTGTAATCTTTCTTCCATTTATATCACTCCGTACCTTTAATAAACAATTAATTTATATTGTTATAAATATTCTAGGTTTTATTAATTTATATTATCCGCTAATGATTCATAAATAACTAGATTGCTTCCACAGTTTATATAAAAATCAAAAACTATACTTTTAACTTGTATATTTAACTTAAGTATTTCTTTTATATTTTAATTTTATAAAACTAATTAATGTAGATTATTAATTGAACCATATATATAC
>NZ_JAWGSV010000275.1:0-4087 GCF_032552055.1 Clostridium sp.
AATAGGCATATTAAGAACTACTCAATAATACGCCTATTATTACATATAAACACGAAAATCTTATTTATTAAAACTATTACTTATATCCTTTAATACTTTAGGATACATTTCTCCCCATGTCGGCCAAGCATGAGGACCTTCATCTTGTAATTCATATTTCACTTCAAATCCAGCATCTGTACTATAAGAAACAAACCTTTCAACATTATCATAAGTTATTGTTTCATCATTTTTGCCATGATATGTAAAGATATCTATATCTTTAGATTTAACATCATTCATTATATTTTGATATGAATTTTCATAATAATAGTCTACTAATTGGCTTCCATAAATAAGATTACCTTCTTCCATTTTATCCCAAATAGCTGGTGACATTAATCCGATTGACTTAAACATATCACTATTACTTAATCCTATATTTAATGCTCCATAGCCACCCATAGAAATTCCAGCTATAGCTCTATTTTTACTGTTATCTAAAGTTTTATATTTAGAATCTATAAAAGGAATTAAATCATTAACAATTGCACTCTCCATCTTGAAGGTTGGTCCATCCACATAAAAACTATTAAATCCATCTACAAACACAACTATCATAGGTTCAATTTCCTTATTGTCTATTAAATTATCTAATATTTTTTGTGAATCTATTCTAGCTTCATCAGTTGTGTTAGTTAGATTTCCACCCCATCCATGTAACATATAAAGTACAGGATATTCTTTATCTGAATTTTCCTCATATTCCTTAGGTAAGTATACTCTATGGTTCCAATGTATTTTCATTGTATCTGACCACTGAGTATCTGCTATAACTTTAGATGACTTTTCCTCAACTTTTGTTTCTTCTTGAGGTTTCGCTTCATTACTTACTTGACATCCTACTAAATTTAAACATACTATTGCTAATAACATATCCACTAATTGTTTTACTTTTTTCATTATAACCTCTCACTTCCCCTTAATAATTAATAACTTGTAATTAACAATTGTGGATGAAACTCAGTAGAAACCTGAGTTTCTTACATTAAAATTATTTAGTTCCAGAAATTCAGCATCAGCTGAATTTCCTCATTAATACTTTAGAAAATATTTATTATATTTTCATTCTTAAGGTAATTTTATTAATTAAGTAATCACCCATTACTTATAGTAAATTATAGTAACTTAGGCTTACCTATTAACTACACCTTTTTCAATTAATATTTGACAGTTAACAATTAATAATTGTAGATGAAACTCAGAGCAAGCCTGAGTTTCTAAAATATAATTTATTTTCAGAAATTAAGCTATGCTTAATTTCCCACTTAATTGTCCATTGTTAATTTTTAATTGTTCATTATTCCACTGGGTCTTCGAATCCAAGCAATTCAGTGAATAAGTATCCTGCTACATATGATGCTAAAACACCTATTAAGAATACGAACATCTTTCCATCTGCTATTAGTAATGCTAGTGGTAATCCTGATACTCCAATAGCAACTGATCCAACTTTGAAGAATGCCATAACAGCTCCACCAACTCCAGCTCCTAAACAAGCTCCAAGGAAAGGTTTTCCTAGTGGTAATGTTATACCGTAAATTAGAGGTTCTCCAATTCCTAAGAATCCTGGTACTAATCCATTCTTAGCTGTTTTCTTTAATCTTTCATTCTTAGTTCTTCTAAGAACTGCAATAGTTGCTCCAACTTGAGCCATACCTGCTGTTGCAAGTATTGGAAGTAATACTGTAAATCCTACGTTAGTAATTAAATCTGTATGAATTGGAGTTAATGCTTGGTGCATTCCTGTCATAACTAATGGTAGGAATAAAGCACCTGAAACAGCTCCTGAAAGAACTGAAACAATCATATTATCTGATGCTATAGTTTGAGCTACAATTGTTCCTATTGAGTCAGATATAAATCCACCAACTGGTTGAAGTACGAATAATGCCGCTAAAACTGATATAGTTAAAGTTACTAATGGAGTAACAAATAAATCTAATACATCTGGCACGACTTTTCTACATGCCTTTTCAATATAAACTGATAAAACTACTACTAAAATAACTGAAATAATTCCGCCACGTCCTGGAGTTAATGCTTTACCGAAAATAGTAATGTTAGCTAATGCTGCTGATGATAAGATTCCACCAAGAACCCCACCCATCATAGGCATTTCAGAACCAAATTCTTTAGCTGCATTTACACCAACTAAAATTGAAAGAATTGAAAATACACCGTTACCTATAAGACCGATAATTTGTGCTGCTGTAGTTGTTTTGTAAGCATCACCAAATTGAACTCCACAAATATTATTAACTGCAAGTACTAATCCACATGCAACGAATAATGGAATTAATGGAATAAATACGTTTCCTAATTTCTTTAATATATTTTTAAATTTAGTATCATTTTTTTCTTTTAATTTTTCCTTAGTTGCCTTAACAGCATCTTCACCTATAAGTACTTTTTTACCAACTAACTTACTAACTTCTGCTGTAACCTTATTTACTTTTCCAGGTCCATATATTACTTGAAGTTGTCCATCTGCGTTTACTACTCCTAAAGCTCCTTCTGACTTTTTAATAGCTTCAATATCTGCTTTAGAGTAATCAAAAAGTTCCATTCTACAACGAGTCATACAGTTAGCAACAGATTTTATATTATCTTTTCCACCAACTAACTCAATTAAATTTTTAGCAATTTCTAAATTTGTCATAGCTTATTCCTCCATTTAATTTAAATTTAATTAAATATTTTTAAGTGCTTCAGCTATATAGCCCTTACTATTTTCAAGAACTTTTCTAGCCTCTTCTTGTTCTAACTTTGAAAGAATCATAAATATTGAAAGCTTAACATCAGAGTTTGTTTCTTCTAAGTACTTTCCTGCTTCTTCCCTAGTTACTCCTGTTGCTTCGCAAACTATTTTTTTTGCTCTTTCAACAAGCTTTTCATTTGTTGCTCTTACATCAACCATTAAGTTTCCATATACCTTACCAAGTTTAATCATAGTTCCTGTTGATAACATATTTAAAACTAATTTTTGTGCAGTACCTGACTTTAATCTAGTAGATCCTGTTACAACTTCTGGCCCAACAACTGGTGCTATTGAAATCTTTGCTGCCTTTGAAACTTCTGATCCAGCATTACAAGTTATAGCTATTGTCATTGCTCCAACTTCATTTGCATATTCTAATCCACCTATTACATAAGGTGTTCTTCCTGAAGCTGCTAGTCCAACAATAATATCATTTTCAGTTATCTTCTTATTCTTTAAATCTTCAAGAGCTAATTCTTTTGAATCCTCTGCTCCTTCTTTAGCTCTAAAGATCGCCTCATGACCACCAGCAATAACCCCTTGTACTAATTCTTCTGAAACACCATAAGTTGGTGGACATTCTGATGCATCTAAGATACCTAATCTTCCTGAAGTTCCAGCACCAATATATATTAGTCTTCCCCCCTTGTTCATTCTTATAGCAATTTCATCTATAGCCTCTGCAATTCTAGGTAATTCTGCTTCTACCGCTTCTGCTACTTTCTTATCTTCATTATTAATCATTTTTACCATTTCTAATGTAGAAACTTTATCTATATTTAATGTATTTTGATTTCTACTTTCTGTCGTTAATTTTTCTAAATCTATTTTCTTCATATAATACCTCCGAATTTAGTAAGCTTGTAAATCGTTTACTATGATATTATACTAACATATGTGAAATATAATTTCAATAGTTTTTTGAAATAAAATAAATAATATTTCATATTTTTTAATACTTTTATGACTTAATATTTCATAATTAAGAATTATTATGTTTATTGAAACGATTTCTATACTATTTTATATGTTCCTCGTCTCAAATATGTGAAATGAAATTTCAAATATTGAAAATCCTTAAAATAAAAAAATATTAATGTCCTTTCTACAAAAACATTAACCTTTTAAATTGATATTTATAACAAAATGTGAAGCATTTTTATTAATGAAAGAATGAAAAAACTAAAAAATGAAAGAATGCCTATAAAAAATCCTTACAGATTTTTTATAAGTAAATCTTTAAAACAAAAGAGGTTTTGCATTGCAAAACCTCTTCCTTCATTTTTT
>NZ_JAWGSV010000276.1:0-4052 GCF_032552055.1 Clostridium sp.
ATTATAGGCAAGAAGAAAAAACTTCTATTTCTATTCTTTATTATTTAATTTATAAAAAAATATATGATAACTCATTTGATATAGTAAATTTTAATATTCCAAGCCTTAAATTTTCAAACCCTTATTATAAAGAATTATATAATCTATTCTTTAATAATAGTAATAACTTAGAGTTTCTACAAGACAATAATAATTTACCATCTTATGCTTCATACTGCTATGGATACAATAAATTATTAAAAAACTTATTAACCTACTACATTAATTAAAGGTGCTATCACACAATGATAAATTAATAAAAAACTCCCTATGGAGTTTTTTAATTTAGTTCTCTTTAGTAATTCCTAATAATTATTAATTCTTAATTTTAAATTGAGCTGTCCTTAGGACAGCCTCAATTTAAAATAGTTGTACAATTAGCTTTTTATTACAGTCTACTTCTAGAATCTCTAATAAAGCTCACTAATCCATTTATATTATCCCAAGCTTCTTTTGACTTTTCGTAATACCTAATTGCAACTTCCTCTTTGCTATTTCCCTTAATATCACTTATATCTTTAGGTAATCTATTTAACTTAATTATATATTTAATAACATTCTCATTATAAGCATTTGCTATTCTTAATGCTCTTTCAGCATCTTGTAAATTATTAGACTTAAATAAAAGTAATACTTTTGAGAATCTAATATCTATTAAACTATCAGAAGAATATTTTGATATTAGATCTAATGCCTCTTCATCTTTATCTTCAATAATTAACCATGTTAAAAGAGTGCCTCTTACTACCAATTCATCTTTTTCATCTATTTTTAATATTAATTTTAGTTCGGTAATTGCTTTATTTCTTTCATTGTTACTCCATAATAATTTAGCAATTTCATATTTAACCTTAATATAAGCCTTAACTATATCTAAGTTTAAATCTTTGCTTTTTAATTTAGATATATTATCCTTACCTATAACTTCTTCTGTAAATCTTGCAGCCTTATTTAGTAAATTAATTTTTTCTTCATTCTTTAATGTTTTATCATTAGATAATATTATATAGGCTTCTGAACATTTATCACTTTTTCTTAAAGCTTCTTTTGCTATCTTTACCTTTTTGTTATAATTCTTTTCTTTTAGGGCTCTTTTAACAATTTTATTAGCTTCTTTTAGATCTTCATCTACTTCAACAACTAAATTATTTTCTTCTTTTACTTCATTAACTTCTTTATTATCTATAGTTTCTATTGCTACTTCATCTATAACTTCGTTGTTGTCCATAGCTTCTTCACTAGTACTTTTATCAATATTTTCATTAATATTGCTTAGTAACCATTTGTCCTCTTCCATATCTACATGGCTTCTTACTTCCTTTGATTTTGATAACCCTGTACTGCTACTTACATTAAATAATTTATAAAAATCTTGAGCTTTAATTCTTACATTAGATTTATTATTAAATAAATCATTTTGTAATCCAATAGCATGTACAATACCACAAGCCCATGAATTTGCTTTTCCCTTATTTAAAGCATCAATTTGTGCTTTAAATAATTCTTTACATAAGTTTTCTGCAAGAAACAAATAATCTTTATTTAAATTATCTTCACACACTTCTTTTATAATACTTACTATCTCTAGATATCTTTGATTACTCGCTAGTTCAATTGTTTTTTGCATTACTTCTATAAACTCCTTTTACTATATGTCCTAGCTTATTGTTCTCCTTTAAGCCGATGTTTTATATTATATGCTATTTACATTATTTTTTCAAATACTAGTTTAATATATAAAAGCTAATAAATTGTATCAGTTTTCTAATTATGATATAATTTATAAGTGAACATATTTTTTATATTGAAATGGAGGTCTTAACTATGAAGAAAAAGGTATTAGCAACAATCCTTTCATTATCTTTACCTTTCTTATTAATGGCTTGTACTGATAGTAATAAAGAAGAAAATTTATCAAATAAGCCTACTATCGAAGAAGAGTCTAATAATAATACTACTACCAATGATGAAAAAAATAATGAGGATATAGATAATGCAGATAATAAAGATGAAGTTAAAGAAGAAGATGTAAAACTTTATTATTATGACGTTATTACGGACAAGATAGTTTACATAAATAAAACTATATCTATTGAAGGTAAGGCTGTTGGAACTGCTTTAGTTAATGCTCTTAAAGAGTCTCCTAATAGTGATATATCACCTTCTATTGCAGATGAAGTAACCTTAAAATCTGCTAAGTTAGATAAAGAAAATGATACTATTAGCTTAGATTTTTCTGCTAACTTTATAAGTGCTCAAAATTTAGGTTCTGGAGCTGAATCTAAAACTTTAACAGCAATTTGCAATACTTTTGGAGATTATTATGATGTAAATAATGTAATAATCACAATTGAAGGTAATACTTATTCATCTGGACATATCTTAATGAACGAGGGAGAAGCTTTTAAAGTTAATCTAGAAGATACTAGTAAGCTATAGTAAGGAGAATAAAATAATGTACGACGAAAGTAAATGTCCAAACTGTGGTAATACTACAAAGGGAGATATAGTTTATAAATGTACTCACTGCTATGATATCTATTGTGAAGAATGTGCTGGTGATGGTCCTTTAGACACTACTTGCCCTCACTGTGGTGATTTATCTGCAGAAAGACTATATGATATAAAGTAAATCATAATATTAAATAAAGCTATAGGGCTTCTAAAAAGTCTCTATAGCTTTATTTTCTACCTTTAACATATAAGTATCCTCTTAAGTAGAAATCCTCTGTATTACTTATATTCTATTCCTCTTCTATAAAACAAATCATCTGAAATAACTGCAATTCCACTAATCCTACTACCTCTTTTAAGCTTTTCTTCCTTAATTGGATTCTTAGGATAAGAATTACCATTGTATTTTAGAACTCTTAATTCTTCTTTGCTATTATTCAATATCCGTACTATTATATCCTTATAGCCATTTGACTTATTATCAGAAATTATTATTGGATTTATAATATTCTCTATTTTAGAAACAATATTGTACTCATTACCTTTAGCTTCTAAAATAACTAAAGTGCAACCATTACTACTGCAAAACCTTGGTCCTTCTAGATAAACTAATATATTCTCCTTATTCTTAGATAAACTAATTTTATTATATAAATACTTAACCTTATCTTTATTAGGATTTAATGAGAATTCTTTTTCTATCGCCCTTTCAATTCTTAAGTTTGATACACACTCTGATTCTATAAAATCTAATCTTGTAAAATCATAATTATAATAATCATATTCTCTATCTACGCTTCCACTAACTTTTTCTCCATGTATTGATATTTCTGTATCTCTTTCCTCAAAGGTGCTACCATTGAACTTTATTAAAGTATTTACATTCCCTATTATATCTGAATTATTTATACCTACTATCTTTTGTATTAATATAATATCTATAATATCTGTTAAGATATCTTTTACTAATAATATGTTTTCTATAGGAGGGACTCTTCCCTTAGTTGTTTCTTTCAATTTACCTTTTTCATTATATATTTCATCTAAATACTTCTTGCCTTTAAATTCTAAATTTATTTTATATAATAAATTTCTTCTATTATCTATTACATTAACAGTATAGTCATCATTATAATTAACTTCAAATATATTGGAATTGTTAAAATATTCTGTACTGAATATTTTAACTACATTATCTCCATCAAAGTCAAAAATTTCAGCTGCCAATTCTCCATTTCCAATAGAATTTTCCACTATAAATAATATTTCTTTATTTTCTTTTATTTTATAACTTCCAATACTAAGCTTAGGGTTATACCCTTCATTATTACTTAATGAAATTGTAGTAATCTTACCTGTACTTCCATCTGCAACTAATATCTCCATATTCTTATATAGCGTATTTTTACCTTCGCCTTCTTTATTACCTATTAAATAAATAATTTCATCTTCCTTGGTACCTTTAACATCCTCTGCTTTGGTAATTATGATTTCCTTCATTTTATTTAAATCACCATTTAACATAAAGGCTCCTTATTAATTAATACACTATATATTAT
>NZ_JAWGSV010000277.1:0-4034 GCF_032552055.1 Clostridium sp.
AAATAAATTGACATGGGGGAGTTCCCGAGTGGCCAAAGGGGGCAGACTGTAAATCTGTTACGTTTCGTTTCGATGGTTCGAATCCGTCCTCCCCCACCACAAAGACAAGGTTACTTGTCTTTTTTTTATTTATCAGAAATTATAGAAGGATCATCACTATTAATGCGCAAGAAAATTACATTTTATTGTTGACTATTAATATTAAAGGTGATATAATCTGTAAGTAAAATTTGATATTAGTTCTTATCAAGAGAGGTGGAGGGAAAAGGGCCCTGTGAAACCCGGCAACCTGCTTCATTAAGTTGAGTGTGGTGCCAATTCCAGCAATATTTTTGCAAGATAAGAAAGATTAAGATTTTGTATCTCTTCTTATCGAGGAGATTTTTTTTATTCTTAAAAGTTTTTATTTAAATAATATTATTGATAACTATAAATATTTTATCAATTAGGAATATTATTTTATAAAGAATAAAAAATAAAAATACGTAATGAAAGCTATAAGAACTAGATACGTAAAAAACTATGACTTAAAGTCTATGGAAGATTTTTTATAAAATAGCCTAGAATTAATATCAAAAAAATGAAAGGAGATATTAATATGAAAAGATTATTTACTTCAGAATCAGTTACAGAAGGACATCCAGATAAAATTTGTGATCAAATTTCAGATGCAGTATTAGATAGCATATTAGCTAAGGACCCATCAGCTAGAGTAGCTTGTGAAACAGCTGTAACAACAGGAATGGTTTTAGTTATGGGGGAAATATCTACTAATTGTTATGTAGATATTCCAAAATTAGTTAGAGAAACAATTAAGGGAATTGGCTATGATAGAGCTAAATATGGATTTGACTGTGAAACTTGTTCTGTATTAACTTCAATTGATGAGCAATCAAGAGATATAGCAATGGGTGTTGATGAAGCGTTAGAATCAAGAGCTGGCGAAAAGGATGATGTTGAAGCCGTTGGAGCAGGAGACCAAGGAATGATGTTTGGTTTTGCAACTAATGAAACAGAGGAATTTATGCCATTACCAATAGCTATGGCTCATAAATTATCAAGAAAGTTATCAGAAGTTAGAAAAAATGGTACTTTACCTTATTTAAGACCAGATGGTAAGACTCAAGTTACAGTTGAGTATGATGATAACAAGGTTGTTAGAATCGATGCTATAGTAATATCTACACAACATGGTGAAGATATTACTCAAGAGCAAATCAGAGAAGATTTAATGAAATATGTAATACAAGCAGTTGTACCAGCTGAATTATTAGATGAAAACACTAAGTATTATATAAATCCAACTGGAAGATTCGTTGTTGGTGGACCACAAGGAGATAGTGGTTTAACAGGTAGAAAGATTATTGTTGACACTTACGGTGGATATGGAAGACACGGTGGTGGAGCTTTCTCAGGAAAAGATCCAACTAAGGTTGATAGATCAGCAGCATATGCAGCTAGATGGGTAGCTAAGAACTTAGTTGCAGCAGGAGTTGCTGATAAGTTAGAAATTCAATTAGCTTATGCTATTGGAGTTGCTAAGCCAGTATCAATCGAAGTGGAAACTTTTGGAACAGGTAAGAAATCAGAAGAAGAAATAGTTGCTATAGTAGAAAAGGTGTTTGACTTAAGACCAGGTGCTATAATAAGAGATCTAGAATTAAGAAGACCTATATACAAACAAACAGCAGCTTATGGACACTTTGGAAGAAACGACTTAAACTTACCTTGGGAACAATTAAATAAAGTAGAAGAAATAAAGAAATTCCTTTAAATAGTATGAGAAATTGAGGCTGCTAGCTTATTAAGCTAGTGGTCTTTTTTGTGTATATAATAATAGAATGCAATAAGCTAAATTGACCTATGGTAATATTGTGGGATATATTACATAATTAGTGAGTTGAAAGGGCGGTTAATGATATAATATTTATAAAAAGGGGGGAATTGATTATGGGAGAAAATTTGCAGGTTAATGCTGATAGATTTATGGGCTTTTCAGATCTTTATGATAGCGCAAGACCTAAATGTCCTGAGAAGGTTAAAGAGATAATATTAAAATACATGGGGAGTAAACCATCTCTTGTAGTAGATATGGGGTGTGGGACAGGGCTTTCTACAAAGATTTGGAGTGATGTAAGTAGTAAAGTTATAGGAATAGAACCAAGCTCTGATATGATTGAAATAGCAAGAGAGAAATCATTAGGATTAGATAATGTGAAGTTTGTTTCTACATTCTCAGATAATACTGGTTTAGAAAGTAATTCTGTAGATATAATTACAGCTTCTCAATCCTTTCATTGGATGAATCCAGAAACTACATTGCAAGAAGCAGCTAGATTATTAAAGAATGGGGGAATCTTTTCTGTTTATGATTGTGATTGGCCACCAGTATGTAACTGGGAAGCAGAGCTTGAATATAATAAGCTTTTTGAAAAAGTAAATGAAATTGAATCAAAGTATTCAGAGGCTAATACAAAGTTTATTAAATGGAGTAAAGATAATCATTTATCTAATATAGAGAAAAGTGGACATTTCAGATATGTAAGAGAAATAGTATTTTCCAATACTGAACTATGTGATGCTAGAAGATTTATTACAATTGCTTTGAGTCAAGGTGGATTACAATCTATTATTAAATCAAATATAGATGAAATTAATTCTAATTTAAATTCTTTTGAAAAAAGAATTTTAGATATTTTTCGTGAGGATAAATTTGAAATAGATTTTTGCTATCGTATGAGGATAGCTGTTAAGTAAATGAAATATAGATAAAATAAAAAGGACTATTTAAAAATAGCCCTTTTAATAATTTCTATACTAAAACTTTTCCGCCTACTATTACCTTCTTAATATTGATTTCATCATCAAATAATAATAAGTCTGCATCATAGCCTTCTTTAATTAATCCTTTTCTATCTGCAACTTTACAGTGCTTAGCAGGATTGTAAGCAGCCATTTTAACAGCTTCATGTAGAGGAAGACCAACATTTTTATAAACATTTTTAACAGCCTTATCTAAAGTTAAGATTGATCCAGCAAGGCTTCCGCTTAATAATCTAGCAGCGCCATCTTTAACTTCAACCTCTTGACCACCTAAAGCATACATACCATCAGGCATAGCACAAGCCATCATAGCATCTGTTACTAATAAAACTTTATCAGGAGTTTTTTGATTGTATGCTATTCTAAGTGATGGATATGAAACGTGGATACCATCAGAAATTGTTTCAGTAGTAATTTCACTATCAAATATAGCTCCAACTACTCCTGGCTCTCTGTGAGCGAATGGAGTCATAGCATTGAATAGGTGAGTTGAGTGACCACATCCACATTTAATTCCTTCCATTGCTTCATCGTAAGTAGCTCTAGTATGACCTATTGAGCAAACTACGCCTCTCTTAGATAATTCTTTTATTAATTCCTTAGCACCTGGTACTTCAGGAGCAATAGTGATAGATACTACAGCATCTTCAGCATCTCCAACCATAGCAGTGTAGTTTTCAAGAGTTGGAGGAATTAAGAAGTTAGGATTTTGAGCACCGATTGCTTTAGGGTTTATAAATGGTCCTTCTAAGTGAGCACCTAAAACTATAGCACCATCAGTTCCATTTTCTTTAGCTTCTTTAATAACATCCATTGATTTTTTTATATCTTCTACAGCAACAGTCATAGTAGTTGGTGTAAAAGCAGTAGTTCCATGCTTAACTATTACCTTAGAAATTTCATTAATAGCTTCAAAAGTTCCATCCATAGTATCGTGTCCACCAGCACCATGTATATGAACATCAATAAATCCAGGTGATAAATATAAGCCTTCAGCATCTATAACTTCTGTATCGTCATAGTTACTTGGGTTAATTGCTTTAATTTTGTTGTTTTCAATTAACACATTTCCTTTTTCGATTTTGTCTAAGTAAATTATGTTACAATTTTTAATTAACATATAATGTACACCTCCATTATTTACTATTTTTATTATATCACATTAAAATTGTATAATCTTTATTATGTATTATTCAATATATATTATATAA
>NZ_JAWGSV010000278.1:0-4025 GCF_032552055.1 Clostridium sp.
TTAGTAAACATACATACTACAGTCTTTATATATTTTCTATAATTTAATTATCTTTTACTTCTTTTATAAACTCCCAAGTTACTCCATTATCCCTTGATTCATATAATGCATCACTATTTCCATTATAATCACCATCAGCACCTTGACCAACTAACATATTTAAAACCCCATTATCCTCAAAAGGCATTTTGGGAAAATCAAAAGGTTCTATCACCGTTCCACTATCTAAGGTTACTTCCTTCCTTGGAATATTTATTTGAGTAAATGTTAATCCACCATCTTCAGTTCTATATAAGTCAGCTTCATCTCCTCCATTATGAGATAATGCTATAAATCCTAGTTTTTCATTTATAAAAGTAATTCCAGAAGCTCCTCCTAATCTACCTAAGAATGGATCTCCATTTAATACTTCAAAGTTATTTCCTCCATCTTCAGTAACTTCCAATGAATAAGCTCTACTTCCTGCAGCAGCCCCAACTATTTTTAATCTATATCCAATCTTATCAGTCAAATAATATTCTGGTTCTTCCATATTTGATGAACTACTAAGTTTCTTAGTAGTATTATCAACTGAGTTTAAAGGAGCTGCTTTAATATTATTTAAATCCTCAACTAAATTATATCTAAAAGGAGTAATTTCCTTTTCTCTATTTGGAACATATACTGATACTGTATATCCTATAACTTCTGATGTTGCAATACTTGGCATATTTGTATTACCTTCATTATCAATATAGACTATACCATCTGTATTAAGTCCAAAGCTTCTTTTACCATAATATAAAACACCATATTTATTAGAATCCCATTTACTTACTATATCTTTTAAAGGAATTACCTTCATTGTATCAAATAATGGTTCTAACAATTTATCATCATTAAAATCTGGGGTCACATACCCATCTAGTGTTACTCTTATTTTATTAGATTTATTTATATCATAATTTACTAAGAAACTACTAACTTCATCTTTATCATTTTTACCATAAACAAAGGCATAGAAAGACTCTATTTCTCCTTTACTATTAAACTCTAAACTTAGACCTGTATCCGAAATATACATAATTTCTGGCAAGTCTACCTCTTTACTAATATCCTCAAATATACCTTCTATTCCAGTATCATATATATTGTTATTATTAAGAGTTATATTTTTTTCATTTTTAAGTTCAAATAATAGCCAAGATAACTTACCATTAAAATTTAAAGCTGTCTTATAAATTTTCATACCATAATAGCCTGTAGTAAAAATAATTATTACTATTGATATCCATGTCCATACTGTTTTCATTAATGACTTTCTTCTTTTTTCTTCTTTAGAATGTAATATTTCTTTAAAGTAAGATACATCATAATCACTCTTATTATTAAAGCCTAAAATAACTATCCCTTTATTTCTAAGCTTTATATAAGCATATTTTTTATTTATTTTAAAAGACTTTATATCTTCTATATCTATTTCAATTCCATGGTAATCATCTAGCTTAATATAATCACTTGTAAAACTAAAGTTTTCAATAAGTTCATTTGGGTAATTACTCTGTTGCTTTATTATTAGTGCAATAAATGTTACTAAATATATAAAAAAGAATACTAAACATAAAATAAAAATATTAAGATTATTATCATATCTTCCAAATCTACATAGGGTATATAATTCATACATTGCTAATATATAAACTGCTATAAATAAAGGAAAACTTATCATTGATAAAAATATATTTTTAACTTTTATAATATTATATCGCTTCATTAAATCACCTCTTACATTACATAATTATACTCCTATTATTGTAAAAAGTATCCATAAACATCACTAAAATCTATTATCGCAATAAAAAAATCTGCGGTATAAACCACAGATTTTAATTTAAACTCTTTATTTCATTGATTTGATAACACCATCAACTAATGCATCCATATCTACACCATTCTTTTCATTCATTGCTGATAAAAGTGTTACCTTATTATCTAATATTGTCATATTCTTCATTCCTGCAAAGAAATCTCCAATTAACTTACCAGTGTTGCAAGCCCATGAACCATTTTCAATTAATGCAACTGTTCTCTTTTGAAGATTTAATGCCTTCATATCAATTAAGTAATTATGCATTGGAGGATATATTCCTGAATTATAAGTAACTGAAGCTATAACTAAATGACTAACTCTAAATGTTTCAGATATTAATGTAGAAACATGAGTATTAGACACATCATACATTACTAAATTAGTTATTCCTTTTTCTACAAATTTAGTTGCAAGTACATTAGCTGCTGATTCAGTATTTCCATACATTGATGAATAAACTATCATAACACCTTCTTCTTCAGGTTCATATTTACTCCATTTATCATATTTTTCAATAAAGTATGATAAGTTATTTCTCCATACTGGTCCATGTAGAGGACATATCATTTTTATATCTAAATCTTTAATCTTTTTAAATAAAATTTGTACATGTGGACCATATTTTCCTACTATATTAGTATAGTATCTTCTAGCTTCATCAATCCAATCTCTTTCGAAATTAACTTCATCATTAAATAGCTTTCCATCTAATGTTCCAAATGTTCCAAAGGCATCAGCTGAGAATAGTATTCCTGTAGTCATATCAAAACTTACCATAACCTCTGGCCAGTGAACCATAGGTGCAGTAATAAATTTGAACTCATGCTTTCCGAAAGATTTAGTATCTCCATCAGCTACCATTTCTATTCTATCATCAGTATCAAATCCAAATTGTCTCATAAATACAAAAGATTTATCAGTGCTAATTATTTTTACTTCTGGATAACGAAGTATAATTTCCTCAATACATGCAGCATGATCTGGCTCCATGTGATTAACAACTAAATAATCTAATTTTCTACCTTTTAATACTGCTTCTACATTTTCAAAAAACTGTCTTGAAATAGACCAATCTACAGTATCAAATAATACAGTTTTTTCATCTAATAATAAATATGAATTATATGAAACACCCTTTGGTAGTGGATGAAGATTCTCAAATAAAGCAAGTCTCCTATCATTACCACCAACCCAATAAATGTCTTCTACTACTTTTCTAACACAAAACATTAGTATCCTCCTTTTCGTAATTCTTATATAATTTAGTATATATAATATAATTTTTTATCACAAACTACACATAGTTTCCCCATACATACATAGTTTTATTACTTACTAAATAACTACTAATCCATTTTAATTTTCATCTTATATGAACATAAAATTTAATTTTAAACAATATAATTTCAAACAATAATTATTATTATAAAATAAAAAAAATATAGTGTCAAATATATATTATTACTTACTTTAATCTATTGTTACATCAATAAAAGTTTAGATTTTTCATAATTATATGGTATGCTTGTACCTACAACTACTTCTTCAATTTTTTCAATTATTAACCAATCATCCATATTACTCTGATAATCAAAATCCAATGCCTCTATTTCTTTAACTTCATTAAATTCTACTAAACAAAGGCATTTCTTATGCCAACGTATCCTTTGTTTTTCTGATAAATTAAGTTTTACTTTGTTTTTTCAAATGTTTCATTTATTTCATCTTCAGTGAGCTTAGTGTAGTTTTCAACATTAGATACAATAGCAGAATGAGTAATTTTCATACTACCCTTTTCCATAAAATAAAGTGTCTCTCCAACCACTACGCGGCTATGCGGAATTTTCCTTCCTGCTGCTCCCCTTACAACCATTGTCTTACTTCCTGAAATAATTTTATCAAGAACTTTTTCACCTTTTTTCCCAGAATTATCACAATAAACTAAATGTACCATAGTCCTCCCCCTATTATTGTTTATTTAATATATGAATATGTCAGGCTTATGCCTGACATATTATAATTAATTAGAATTTAGGACTTATTTATGTAGATTGAATTTTCTTTAAGTCCTTTTGTCTTAGTCTTGTTTCATCCATTATTTTATCCCAAGACTCACCTGCCATCATCATTTCCTTTGCTCTAGAATAAGCTGCATTTCTACTTTCTCTATTCATAC
>NZ_JAWGSV010000279.1:0-4022 GCF_032552055.1 Clostridium sp.
GTATATGAATTCAGGACAAGAAAAATTTTTAAATTTTATAATGGCAAATGTAGAAGAAAAAAACCAAGATAAAGCTAAGGAACTATTAAAATAAAGTTTTGCCAAACAAGAAGAGGGTACTTTTAATAAAGAATATTTAATGACTTTTATTCCTAGAATGCTTGAATTAATAAAACCAGAAAGTTTAGAACAAGTAAAAAGTATAATGATGAATTTTAAAGGTTAGATAATTTAAAAAGTTAATTGCTTATATATATCGTATTACTGAAAATAGTATGCGATATTTTTTTATTTATAAAAATATATTTATACGCTTATGAATGGGGATTAAAATAAGATAAGTATATTTCATTTTGCAAGATTTTCACTATTTTTATAATAAGTATAGAAAGTTAATAATTTTAATGATTTAAGTAAAAAATAAAACCATACTAATGATAAGGTTGATATGGAGGTCAATAATGAAAAATATATTTAAAATATTTCTAAGGGATTTGAAGAGTATTTCAAGAAATTATGTTGCATTAATTATAATTTTAGGACTTATGATATTACCTTCATTATATGCATGGTTTAATATTAAAGCTAGTTGGGATCCTTATGGAAGTACAGGAGGAATAAAGGTTGCTATAGTTAATAAGGATAGGGGGGATAATCTTCAAGATAAATTTATTAATGTTGGAGATGAACTTGTAGAAAAGCTTAAAAATAATACTAACTTAGGTTGGAAATTTGTATCTGAAGAAGAGGGGAATTCAGGAGTTGAAAAAGGAAAATACTATGCAACAATAATAATTCCTGAAGAATTTACTAGTGAAACACTATCTATAATGGAAAAGACACTTACAAGACCAACATTAATATATAAAGTAAATGTAAAAAGTAATGCAATTGCTCCTAAAATTACAGAAAAGGGTGTTACAACAATAAAATCTCAAGTAGATACTAATATTATTGAAACTGTTGATGGATTAATATTCATGGTACTAAATGAAGCAGGAGTAAGTATTGAAGGTTCAAAAGATAAAATAATAAAGCTTATAAATGGAATTATTGAAATAAATAATAAAGTTCCAGAAATAGAAAATGTAATTAATGATTTAGATAATGGAAGTTCTAAAATAGAAGATTTAATTTTAAGGACTAAAGAAAATTTACCATTAGTAAAAGATACTTTAATTTCAAGTGAAAAGTTATTAGTTGATACTAAAAATGCATTAGAAAAATCAAAGGGAGCATTAGCAGAAGTAGCTCCAGTAGTTAAGTCAGATTTAGAATTAATAAATAGGGAACTTAATAATTTAGAAGGAATAATAAATACAGTAATTAATTTAAATGTTGATAAACAGGCTATTATTAATGGTTTAGATAATATTAGTATAAAGAGTAATGAGATAAATGGTAAGATTAATGGAATTATAAAAGTTTTAGAACCATTATCAAAGTTTAATGATAATTTAAAAGAAATAGTAAATGATTTATCCCTAGCAAGTTCAAAATTAAACTCAGTAACAGATATTATAAATCAAATAAGTAATGCAGTTAATAATGCAAAGCCTATAGATAAGACTAAACTTCAGGAGATAAAAGCATTAATAGCCAATAATAGAAGTATAATTTTAAATATTTTAAACAACTATGATTCAAAGTATATTCCAGCCATTAATAATGCTATAGATGAGTTAACAAAAATATCTAATAATTCAATTAAGTTATTAGAGGAAGCAACATTAGCAATTCCAGATATAGATAATCTGCTTAATACATTAAATGATGCATTGAAGCTTGGTAAAGATGATATAGAAAAGTTAAACAGTGAAATGCCAATAATTAAAGATAGATTGAATAGTATTGCTTCAAAGCTAGTATTTTTAAGTGATGAAGAAGATATAGATAAGTTTTTATCCTTACTAAAGAATGATTGGGAGGCTGTTAGTAAATTTTTAGGCAGTCCTGTGGAAATAAAAGAGGAGATATTATTCCCTATACCTAATTATGGATCAGCTATGTCACCATTTTATTCTACCCTTGCTTTATGGGTAGGAGCTTTAATCTTAGTTTCTTTATTAACTACAGAGCCACATGGATTCAAGAAAGATATTAACTTTAAGCCTTATGAAAAGTACTTTGGCAAGTTTCTGACTTTTGGATTTATTGGAATATGTCAGGCATTAATATTAACTTTAGGTGATATATATTTACTTAAGTGCTATGTCTTAAATAAAGGTTTATTTATAGGGATAAGTCTTTTAAGCAGTATAATATTTATATTAATAGTCTATACTTTAGTTTCTATATTTGGTAATGTTGGAAAGGCTATAGCTGTAGTATTACTAGTTATTCAAGTTGCAGGTGCAGGTGGGACCTTCCCTGTAGAAGTAATGCCGAGTTTCTTTAAAAAAGTAAATCCATTTTTACCATTTACTTATTCAATATCAGCTATGAGAGAGGCAGTAGCTGGAGTAGTAAAGGAGAATTTATTAAGAGATTTAACTATGATTGTAAGTTATGGAGTAATATTTATACTAATAGGATTATTTTTAAAGGGGCCAATAAATAGAATAAGTAGAAAGTTTATAGATAAATTAAATGAAAGTGGGCTTATAGGTCATTAAAAATAAGAGGTTGCTTTGGTGCAACCTCTTTTCAACTTAAAATACCTTTTATTATTATATCTATTTCTTTAATTTCTTTATCTGTATAAGTTAATATATTATAATCATAAGAGTAATTATCAAGAGATCTCTCTGTTTTATGATTATTTTGATTAGTAGTTAAAATACTTTTATAATCAACTCTAGTTATATGAATTGATGTTGTTCTACCGATATCTTTTAAGCATTCTATTTCTCTAGGAAATCTTGCATCAGGAATAAGGACAATATCAAAATCATTTTTAACTAAATTAACAATTTTAATAAGCTCATTTATTAAGTACATTTCATCTTGAGCTCTCATCTTATCTCCTAATTTTTGAAGAATATCTCTACCAACTTCATCTTTAATACCGTTCCAATTGTAAACCTGAGTTGCTACCATTTTTAAATAGTCAGCATAATGAATAATAAATACTCTTTGTCCCTTAGCCTCAAGTTTTAACTTTAATTTATGGGCAAGTGTATCCTTACCATGTCCTGCAGGACCAGAAATTGTTATACATTTCATTAATAGTTTCTCCTTTTCTTTGGTATTTAGTTTATTTATTAAATAATTATATCATAAGTTTATATTTTACTAGATAATCAAATCAATTAAATGGATAATTGATAGTGGTTAATGCATAATTAGGGATGTTTTGGAGGTCAAAACTTAAAATATTAATATAGAGTTAAAGACAAATAGAAAGTTCCTAGATTTTCTCTAGAAACTTTCAAATTAACGATGAAAAAAGGAACTATGATTATAATAAACAAAAGCTAGCTACATAGCTAGATCGATACTAACAGAAGTTTACCAAGAATAACTTCTATCTAAAATTATGCCCATTAATTTTGGTTATAGACATTTCATTTTAATAAATCCTAAAAATAATAACAATATATATTTATCTAACGTTTATGCATATATCATTACTAATTGTTTATTTGTTTTATTTCTTAATATATAATATAAGTAGTAAATTATAGAGGTGTAGTATTATGTCAAAAGAAAAATCAATTAAAACAAATGCAATGAGAATATTAGATAAAAAGAATATAACATATTCAGTAACTACATACGATACTACTGATGGTAAAATTGATGGGGTATCAGTTGCTGAAAAGGTAAATAAGAACAAAGAGGAAGTATTTAAAACTTTAGTTACAACTTCCAATTCAAAGAACATTTATGTTTTCCTAATTCCAGTAGCTGAGGAATTAGATTTAAAGAAGTCAGCTAAGGCAGTAGGAGAAAAATCAGTTGAAATGCTTAAATCAAAAGACTTATTACCTTTAACAGGTTACATACATGGGGGCTGTTCGCTTATATCTATTTGAACCAAAAGATTATTTGAAATAAACTTCAAATGTATCATTCAAAGG
>NZ_JAWGSV010000280.1:0-4004 GCF_032552055.1 Clostridium sp.
AGATGGAAGAATAGAAGAGTTTAATATTAAAAAAGTTAAAACAAGCATTGAAAATGCAGCTAGAGATAGTGAAAGTATGCTAAATGAATCTGACCTAAATATAATTACATCTGATATTGAAAATACTTTGTTAAAGATTAGAAAAGATACTTTAATAACCTCAAGTTATGAAGTTATTGGGGTTATTTTTGAAATTTTAAAAAGAGATGGATTTAACGGTGTGCTAAAATCTTATGTAGAGTTTGGCAAATAAACTAGATACTATCCTTTTATGTGATATAATTGAAAGGAAAATTCGTATTTACAAATGGAGGATTATATGTATAAGTTAGTTGCTATTGATATGGATGGTACTTTGTTAAGATCAGATAAAACTATATCTGACAGAACAAAAAAAGCAATAAAAGATGCTAGAGATAAGGGAGTAACTGTTGTATTAGCTACGGGAAGGCCAATTGAAGGTGTTTCAAGATATTTAGAAGAATTAGATATGTACACTGATAAGGACTATGTATTAAGTTATAATGGTGCTTTTGTTCAAAAAACTTCAACTAAAGATGTAATAGCTAAAATTGCATTAAAGGGTGAAGATTTTCATTATTTAAGAAGTATTAGTGATAATCTTGGAGTAAATATTCATGCTTTTTCAGAAAAATATGGATTAGTAACTCCGAAAAATAGCACTTATACTGAACTTGAAGCAAATCTTAATAAGATTGATATAAATGAAATGGACATATCTGTTATAAAAGATGATGAAGTAATAGTAAAGATAATGATGATAGATGAAGAGGATGTATTAACTGAAGCTATAGAAAAATTACCTAAGGAATTATATGATAAATATACAGTAGTAAGAAGTTCACCTCACTTCTTAGAGTTTCTACACAAGGAAGCTAATAAAGGAATTGGTGTAGAACTTTTAGCTAAGCATTTAGGAGTTAAGAGAGAAGAAGTCATTACTTTAGGAGATGCAGGAAATGATCTTCATATGATTGAATATGCAGGACTAGGTGTTGCAATGGAGAATGCCTTCGATGAGGTTAAGGCTGTAGCAAATTATATTACTGATAGTAATGATAATGATGGAGTTGCAAAAGTAATAGAGAAGTTTATTTTAGAAAATAAATAAAAGTATATTATTAATATTTAACTAAAAAGGGGCTGTAAAAAGCCCCTTTTTAGTTATTTATATATTTTTTAAAGATATCTGTAAAATCCTTTTTTATATATTTTTCTCTAGAAGATTCTATCCAATTAAATGAATATTCATTTATTTCCTTAAATATTTCACTTAAGTTACCATTCTCTAATTTTTGGCTACCGCAAGCATTAACGGCCATTTCTAAAGTTTCTTGCGATTTATTTAGCATAATATTATTACTTGTAGAGATGTGTTCTATTTTTATTAATGTTTTATAAATATCTTTTAAATGTTCAATTTCATTTTTATCAACATCTATAGAAAAAGATATTTCGTCTATAAAGAATTTTAATTCACAGTCTAAATCTACAGTTCCAGCAGTTTCAATAGCGATGTTTGAAAAGTCATGCTTATAATAATCATATCTTTTAACCAATCTTTTTTTACTTATTGCAGAAGTTCCATCTACATGTATAAGTGATAAATTAGTAAAGCAATATTCATCTGTTCTAGATTTAATCAAGAAAAATATCTTTTCATCATCTTCGTGCATAATATAATCATCTGCATCAGCTTTGTTATAGTCTTTAGGACTAATAATTTTTCCGATATCACTTAAGCCAAGTGCATCAGAGGCAAATTTTTTTAACATATAAAATCATTTCTCCTTTTATAACATGATAATTAAATTATATATTACAT
The DNA here is from genome assembly GCF_032552055.1 of Clostridium sp. Classification (GTDB taxonomy): domain Bacteria; phylum Bacillota; class Clostridia; order Clostridiales; family Clostridiaceae; genus Clostridium. The sequence continues at coordinate 1,847 of NZ_JAWGSV010000280.1, forward strand.
TGGAAAATATTACCATAAGAACATTGTTGTATGTGAATTATATTGAAAGCTAAATGATAAATAGGTATATAAAGTAATTAACGTATTTTATTAATGATAGGTAACATAGAGTTTTACTCTTGATTATAAATTTATCACTCTTGGGAAAAGTAAAACATATAAATATAACTATAGAAATTCAGAAAGAAGGATGAAGATGTGCGGAATAACAGGCTTTGTTAATTTTAAAAAGAATATAGATGATGAACTTGGAACTTTAAAAGTAATGACTGATACTTTAAGTTTAAGAGGGCCTAATTCTGAAGGAAGCTACGTATCTAATAATGTTATGTTTGGTCATAGAAGATTAATAGTTGTAGATCCTGAGGGTGGAATTCAGCCTATGAAAAGGAGTATTGATAATAGGGAGTATGTATTAGTATATAATGGAGAATTATATAATACAGAGGATTTAAGAAAAGAATTAATTAATGATGGCTTTAAGTTTGAAGGATATTCAGATACAGAGGTTTTATTGCTTTCCTATATTCGATGGGGAATAGCTGCTATAGAAAAGTTTAACGGTATATTTGCTTTTGCTATATATGATAAGGAAAAGAATCAAGTAGTTTTAGCTAGAGATGCAATGGGAGTAAAACCTTTATTTTATAGTTTTAAAAATGAAACATTAATATTTGGTTCAGAAATTAAGGCATTACTTAATCACCCATTAGTTAAGTCTATAGTAGATAAGGATGGATTAACTGAGTTATTTGCATTGGGACCAGCAATAACCCCAGGAAAAACTTATTTTAAAAATATTGAAGAGGTTAAGCCTGGTGAATATTTAGTTTTAAATAATGACGGTATAAAAAAAGGGATATATTGGAGACTTGAAGCTAAGGAATTTAATGAAAGTGAAGAAGAGGCTGTAGAGCATGTAAGAGAGTTACTTATAGATGCTATAAAAAGACAGTTAGTTGGAGATGTTCCTGTATGTACATTCTTGTCAGGAGGGTTAGATTCATCAGCAATTTCAGCTATTGCAGCTTCAGAATTTAAAAAGAAGAATAAACAGCTTACTACATTTTCTATTGAATATGAGGACAATGAGAAATACTTTAAATCATCTTTATTTCAACCAACTTCAGATAAGTATTATGCTGAAGTTATGAGTAAGTTTATTGGTAGTAATCATAGAAATGTAATTCTAAATCATGAAGATTTAGTTAATGCATTAGATGAAGCTTTAATTGGTAGAGATTCTCCAGGTATGGCAGATGTGGATTCTTCTTTATACCTATTTTGTAAGGAAGTAAAGAAAGACTTCGTAGTATCATTATCAGGAGAATGTGCAGATGAATTATTTGCAGGATATCCATGGTTTACTAATGAAGATATGATATGGAGTAACACCTTCCCATGGTCAAGATTTATAAAAGACAGAAGAGCTATATTAAGTCCAGAGCTAAAGAGTTTAAAAATAGAAGAAGCAGCAGATAGCGCATATAGAAATACTTTAAGTGAAGTCCCTCACTTAGATAATGAAAGTCCTTTAGAATATAGGATGAGAGAGTTATTTTACTTAAACTTAAGATGGTTTATGCTTAATTTATTAAATAGAAAAGATAGAATGAGTATGGCAAATAGCTTAGAAGTAAGGGTGCCTTTTGCTGATTATAAAATAGTTGAATATGCTTTTAATATTCCTAATAATATTAAACTTCTTAATGGAAGAGAAAAGGGATTATTAAGAAAGTCTTTAGAAGGAATACTTCCTGAAGAAATAATATATAGAAAGAAGAGTCCATATCCTAAGACTCATAATCCTATATACACTGACATGGTATGTAATAAGATGAATAGCATATTAAGTGATAATTCTTCACCTATACTAGATTTAATTGATAGGAAGACTGTTAAGAGTATTGTAGACACTAAGGGAGAATCTTATAAGACACCTTGGTATGGTCAACTTATGACAGGTCCACAAATGATAGCTTATTTAATTCAAATTAATAATTGGCTAAAGTATTACAAAGTAGAAATTAAATAAAAAATCATAAAAGCTGTATCATATTGAATATTTTATTTAGTATGATACAGCTATATTTTTTAGATCAAAATTAATTTTATAGAAGATAAATGATTTTTTTATTAGTTTCTACAATGACTTTAG
>NZ_JAWGSV010000281.1:0-3963 GCF_032552055.1 Clostridium sp.
TTTAATAATCTATTTATTAAATAATATCAATAAAAATTAAATAATTACAAATATCAATTGATTATTCTTGGAAATAAACTTATAATTTACTCAAAAGTAATTTTAAAAAATATTAATTTGGGGTGATAAAATGAATTTTGAAAATCTTTCAAAAGAAGATAAGGCGATTAGTGATTTAATTGAAAAGGAGCTAAAAAGACAGCAGGATGGAATTGAATTAATTGCATCTGAAAACTTTGCTTCTAAAGCAGTAATGGAGGCTATGGGCTCTTTCCTTACTAATAAGTATGCAGAAGGGTATCCAAACAAGAGATATTATGGTGGATGCCATGTTGTAGACGAAGTTGAGAATATAGCTAGAAATAGAGCTAAGGAACTATTTGGAGCTGAACATGCTAATGTTCAACCTCACTCAGGTTCACAAGCAAATATGGCAGTATATCTTTCAGTTCTTGAAACAGGAGATACTGTTTTAGGGATGGACTTAAGCCATGGAGGTCATTTAACTCATGGTTCACCAGTTAACTTTTCTGGTAAGTTATATAACTTTGTATCTTATGGAGTAGATAAGGAAACTGAAACTATAAATTATGATGTAGTAAGAGAATTAGCTTTAAAGCATAGACCAAAGCTTATTGTTGCTGGTGCAAGTGCTTATTCAAGAATAATTGATTTTAAAGCTTTTAGAGATATTTGTGATGAAGTTGGAGCATATTTCATGGTAGATATGGCTCATATTGCAGGATTAATAGCTGCAGGAGAACATCCATCACCAGTTCCATATGCAGATTTTGTTACATCAACTACTCATAAAACTTTAAGAGGACCTAGAGGTGGATTAATACTTTGCAAAGAAAAATATGCAAAGCAAATAGATAAGACTATCTTCCCTGGAATTCAAGGAGGACCATTAATACATACAATTGCAGCTAAAGCAGTATGTTTTAAAGAAGCTTTAGATCCAAGTTATAAGGAATATATTAAGACTGTTGTTAATAACTGTAGCGTACTAGCTAATGAATTAATAAACTATGGCTTTAAAATAGTGTCAGGTGGTACAGATAATCATTTAATTCTTGTTGACTTAAATAATAAGAATGTTACAGGTAAGGATGCAGAAATAATATTAGATTCAATAGGAATTACTGTTAATAAAAACACTGTTCCGAATGAAACTAAGAGTCCATTTGTAACTTCAGGTATAAGAATAGGTACAGCAGCTGTATCTACTAGAGGATTTAATGAAGATGATATGAAGGAAATAGCATCAATAATTAACGATACTCTTTCAGTAGAAAACCCTAATATAGAAGAGTTAAAGGGAAGAGTTAAGTCATTATGTGATAAGCATCCTTTATATAATTAAAAATGCAAATGAAATTAGTAGAAATATGTATTGTAAATTAATTCATATTTCTACTTTTTTTCTTTCTTATAAAAAAATGTAAAGGAAGATATGGATAATACGAGAATACAATAGAAGAAAATTAAGGGGGAAAAGAATTTGAGAAACAATGTGACGAGGCAAACCAATAGAGGATTTGTTATAGCAACAACAGCCCTTACAATTACATACTCATTAGGATTACTATTTATGATAGGGAGTAATATAATTGATAAGAATTTTGCATTAATAGCTCTTGGTATAATATTTATATTTACAGCTATTATGCTAGTATTTTATTTCAAAAATAAAGAAAATATTAAAATTAGGCATATAATTGGAACACCGTATGCAATTGTATATGCAATTTTATTATTTAAGTCAAACTTAATGGTTGCACCAATAGCAATTGTACCACTTATAGTTATATGCATGATTTATTTAGAACATAAATTTATGATTGCTCCAATAGTTGGGGCTGCTATATTTAATATAATTTGGGTAGTTATAAATATAAAAAATCCTAGTATGAGAGAAAATATTATTCTTGAAATAGTTTGTATTTTTATGTTTTATATTATGGCTTATATAATAACAAAGATATCTAATAGAATGAGAGAAGAGGCAGATTTAGAAAGAAGAAAAAGTTCTAATATGGTTAAAGAACAAGAAAAAATATTAAATGAAATTAGAGATGCAATAGAACTATTAAATAAGAATACTACTTCAATTTCTGGTACTTTTAATACAATAGAATCATCTTCTAGTAATATTAGTAGTGCTATTTTAGAAATACTAAATGGATGTGAAGTTACAACTTCAAATATTGAAGAGCAAAATAAGGCTTCTAGCAATATAAGATTAGATATTGAAAGTGCAGTTAATAATTCTAAGGAAATGGAACTAAAGTTTAAAGAAAGTAGAGACACTTTTGAAACTATATTTGGAATGATAGAAGATGTAGCTAAAAATTCGAAAAATGTTAAGTCTAAAAACTCTGAGGTTTATATTATAGCAAATGAGCTAAAAGAAAAAACATCTAAAGTACTTATGATAATTGATATAATAAGTGATATTTCAGAGAAAACAAATCTCTTAGCATTAAATGCAGCAATAGAGTCTGCTAGAGCTGGTGAGTATGGAAGAGGATTTTCAGTTGTAGCAGAAGAAATAAGAAAACTTGCAGAGCAAAGTAAAGAATCTTCTAATGAAATAAATAATATTATAAGAGATTTAGAAAACGAAGTTTTAAATGTTTCTAAATCTATAAATGATGTAACAAATATTATTAACGAAGAAGAAAAAATAGTCCGAAATACAACAAGTGGACTTCATAATCTTACAAATGGATTAAATAAAATGGAGGAACTTGTTAAGAACGTTACTAACAAAATAATAGCTATAGATAGCGATAATTCAAAGATAACAGATGGGATCACTAATGTAGCTTCAATTTCAGAAGAGACATTAGCTAATTCTCAAAGTACTGCTGCAATTGTAGAAATATTATTTGCTGAAGTAACTGAAGCTAAGAACTCTTTAGATGAACTTGTTGGACTAGCGAAGAAAATGAATACTTATTCTTAAAATGATATTAAATTCAAAATATGTTATAATAAATTATATTTACAACATTGCAAAGGAGAATTTTAAAATGAAGTTAATATCGTGGAATGTTAATGGGATAAGAGCTTGTGTAACTAAAGGATTTTTAGATTTCTTTAATGAAATGGATGCAGATATATTTTGCATTCAAGAAAGCAAGCTTCAAGCAGGTCAAATTGATTTACAATTAGAAGGATATCATCAATATTGGAATTATGCTGAGAAAAAAGGATATTCAGGAACAGCAATTTTCACTAAGAAAGAACCTTTATCAGTTACATATGGTTTAGGAATAGAAGAGCATGATAAAGAAGGAAGAGTAATTACTTTAGAATTTGAAAATTTCTATATGGTAACTGTATATACTCCAAATTCAAAAAATGAACTTGCTAGATTAGATTATAGAATGGTATGGGAAGATGCTTTTAGAGAACATTTAGTAAACTTAGATAAGAAAAAGCCTGTTATAGTCTGTGGAGATTTAAATGTAGCTCATAAAGAGATAGATTTAAAAAATCCTAAAACTAATACTAGAAATGCTGGGTTTACAGAAGAGGAAAGAGGTAAATTTACTGATTTATTAAATGCAGGATTTACTGATACTTTTAGATACTTTTATCCAGATTTAACAGGAGTATATTCTTGGTGGTCATATAGATTTAGTGCAAGAGCAAAGAATGCAGGATGGAGAATTGACTATTTTGTAACTTCTAAATCAATAGATGAAAAATTAGTTGATGCAAAAATCCATACTGAAGTATTAGGATCTGATCATTGTCCTGTAGAATTAACAATAGAATTATAATTTATTAAAGAGTTGTCTTATGGCAGCTCTTTATTTATTGGAACATATATGGTTAAAGGGAATAATTACATCATTTATTAAGTAATTAGATAATAAGTTAAGTTGAATAATATAAACAAGCTATGCACAATATATAATTAGTTAAATTAATAATATACATTATTATAGT
>NZ_JAWGSV010000282.1:0-3955 GCF_032552055.1 Clostridium sp.
TTGCTTTTACTAAATTATCTATAAACTTATAATCTAAGCTTTTTTGAATTTCTACTAATTCTTTATACATATATTTATCAATAATTATATCTATCTTTTGAGGATCTTTAGTTTCTTCAAAGACCCTTATAGCTTCTTGAACTCCTTTTCCAAGAGTTCCATTTAAGCTTTTATAATTATCTCCATCTATTTTACGTTTAATTTCTTGTAAATCTAAATTTCCAAGCTTTATAATAATTGAAGATAAATCTTTTCCAAGAACTTTTCCCTTTAAAAGAACTTTTACATTATGATAATCATATTTTAAACTCATTATCTTAACTACTTCTTTAACAGGGCTTATTTCATATACTAAATCATATACTCTTTTAAGTTCTGCGGATAAAATTTCTTCATAGTCCTCAGCTCTTTTTATATTTGATGATACATTTGAATATTCTGTTTCATTTAATATTCTAAGAACTTCACTTGCAGATGGAGCTTCAATCATTCTTTCAACTTTTGGCTTATCAAGGAGTTTAGTTTCTAAAACCCATATTCTTGATACTGCTTGGGTAAACTTCATTTTATCCATTTCTTACCCTCCTTAATTGAACAACACATTAGCTACTTCAAACTCCAATTCATTCTTTAATGAACTTACTAAAGCTTCATATGTGTTATTTATTTCTATACCATTACTTTCAAGAATAAATCCACCTTTAAAGTTCCCTATAGTAGGACTTAACTTTATATTACCATTATCTCCTAATGCTTGATTTAAATCATATATAAAAGTAAGGTCTACTAATTCCATTCCTGCTTTATTTAAAATAAGATTTTGTTCTCCTATTTTTCCTAAAGATAATATTGAACTTTTAATAAATCTTAAAAAATCATCTCCAGAAATAGCAGCTAGAACATCTACACTTTTATCAAAAACGTCTTTAATAACTTCTTGTTTTGCAGATAACTTATTGTTTCTTACTTTTAAAGAAGCAGAAGATATTATTCTTTCTTTTTTAGTTTTAGCCTCAGCCTCAGCCTTTTGTATTATTTCTTTTTCTAGTTCTCTGGCTTTAGCTACTTTTTTAGAAAGAATCTTATTCTTTTCTTCTTCAGCAGAAGCTAAAATGCTTTCCTTTCTTTCTTCAGCATCCCTAAGGATTTTTGAAGTTAGATTATTAATATTTGCCATCGCCTATTCTCTCCAATCCTAGAATCCTTTGTTTACTAACATAAATGAAATAACGAATCCTAATAATGCATATGTTTCAACCATTGCTGCTAATATAATACCTTTAGTATTGTGTTCTGGGTTCTTTGCTAATATTTGAATACCAGCTGCTGCAACCTTACCTTGAGCTATACCTGACCAAAGTCCAGCAAAAGCTATTGGAAGACAAGCTCCTAATAAGTATAATCCTTGTTCTAAAGGCATTCCTGAAGTCATCTTAGTGAATACTAAGAAACCTATAACGAAACCATATAACCCTTGAGTACCTGGTAATAATTGAAGAACTAAAGCCTTACCAAACTTTTCTGGTTCTTCTGTAACTAAACCTGTAGCTGCTTCACCAACTATACCAACACCTTTAGCTGAACCTATACCAGCTAAACCAACTGCTAATGCAACTCCCATTGCTGCAAAAATTAATCCACCGTTATTTTCTATAAAATATTGAATCCATGACATTTCCATTTATAATTCCTCCTAATTTCTTTTGATCCTTATATATTTTTCTGATCCTTTAAATGCATTAAACGGTCTTCCACCGCCATCATAAAACTTAGAGAAATATTCAACATATTGAAGTCTTGCTGTATGAACATAAGCTCCAAGTAATGATAATCCTAAGTTAAATATATGGAATAATACAAATAATACTGGCCCTATTATTATTGCTGCTACTCCTGGTAGAGTATTAATTAAAAGATTTAATGCTCCAGCAATAGATCCACCTGCAAGTCCTAGTGCCATAAGTCTTGTGTATGAAACTAAGTCTCCTACATATCCAGTTATACCATATAAAGAATATAACCCTTGACCTGCTTTAGCACCAAAGGATTTTTCTGCTCTTCCTCCAGCTATAACTATAAGTACCATACCTATTATCATAGTTACTATACATACTGTTCCTAAGAAACTTGGTAAGTCTAAGAAACTAGTTGCAACTAATCCACCAATAGATGCTAATGTAATTATCCATGATCCTGCATCAAGTAATGCATCTAGCTTTTTACCAATCTTAACTAAACTATAGACCTTTATAAATAGTCCAAAGAATATTTGAATTACTCCAAGTGCTAAAGATAAGATAAGAATAGTATTAACATCTTTATTTGTATCAATTAATTGAGTTGGAAGTTTTACTATATCACCAAAGAATGATCCGTAAATCAACCCAAAAAATATTGTTGGGAAACTTAAGTAGAAGAAGAACTTTGCAAAATCCTTCATACTATCACTTAGCTTTAAGAACTTAAGAGCTAAGAATGATCCTATTAGGACTATTAAACCATATCCTGCATCTGCTACCATCATCCCAAAGAATATTAAGTAAAATGGTGCAAGAAGTGGAGTAGGATCTACTTCATTGTATTTCGGATAACTATACATACCTGTAACACTTTCAAATGCAGATACAAGCTCTCCATTTTTTAATTTAATAGGTACATCATCTATCTCATCCTCTTTAACATCCTCAAACTCTATGTAGTATTCATCTTTAAGAACCTTTTTACAAGCTTCTGTTAAGAGTTCACTATCTTCCTCTGATATCCAACCTTGAATTGCACTAATATTCTTAGTTTTTAAGAAATTCTTTGCAACTTTGTTTCTTTCTACTTTACTAGCAAAATAATCATATGCAATTTCTAAATTTCTTAAATCCTCTTCATAATTTGCAATTTCTTCTTTTACAAAGAATTTTTTAGATTGAATTTCTTCAATTTTATGCTTAAAGTCTAAAATTAACTTTAAAGGTACATCATCATGTTCTGGTTTAAAGGAAGTAAATCCAACACTTCTAAGAACATTAGAAATATTTTCATCCTGCTCCTTATTTGCTAAAATTAATAAATTAATTTCATTTGTACTTCTAGATACTATTTCTACATAAGCATTTGTTAACTCTTGTAATAAGGTATCTTCATAAGATTTTGATATAGCTCCTATATAATAAGAAGTATTCTTTAATGATTTAATTTCACTAAAGCTTACATCCAAATCCTGCCAAGGTATTAAAGTATCAATTTCAGCTTGTAACTTAGTTACCTGTGAATCTAAATCAGCTAATTGTCCATCCTTTTCTTTTGCCTTTTCATAACTTTTAATCCAGTTAGATGATTTTACCTTTTCACCTAATTGATCTAATGTTAATGATTGCTTTTCTTCTCTTAAAGCTTTAATTCCAGATTTCTTTGGAACATATTTGCTTAAAAACTCAAGACCATATTTAGCTTTTGATAAACTTTCTTCATATTTTATACACTCTAAATCCATATCGTCTTTAGATAAAGCTTTTAAATCCTCATACTTATCTTGTAATTCTTCATCTTGTAAATTTATAAATTCTACTCCAGATAAGCCTTGAATTTCTTTTAGTAGCTTTTGTTTTTTAGATTCGAAGGTAAGCAAAGTGAATTTCTTCATCTTAACTATTGCCATGAATCTTCACTATCCTCTCAACGATTAAATTAATAGCATTATTCTTCTTGTCTTCAGAAATATTTCTAATTGCACTTACTTCATTTTCACCTTTTGATAAAATAGGTGCTGCCTCTGAATTCCCATCATCTTCAGCCTTTTTTATAGTTTCACCTTTTTTTAAGTTAGCAGATTCTACTATTTTGTTATATTCATCTTCAGCTTGAATATTTGCAACTTTTAACATTTCCTTTGCCTTAGCTGTTGCTTCTTGAATTAATTCTTCAGCCTTATCTTCAGCCTTCTTTATTTCATTTATTGCTTCTA
>NZ_JAWGSV010000283.1:0-3940 GCF_032552055.1 Clostridium sp.
GTACATCTAAATTAAAACAATATGAAAACACTATATATTTTATAAATAATGATGATCCGAACTCTATTTATAAGCTTTCTGACGAAGGAGATAATGAGGAACTTAAATATGAAAAAGTCTTTTCAAGTTTTACTAATGATTATTTCCCATATGAAGAAGGCTTATTTATAGAAGCTGCTTCTAATATAAATAAAGTTATCTTATTAAGAAATAAGTAGCTTTAAATAGAGATTTTCTATTATAAAGAAAAAGAGATTGCTTAAAGCAATCTCTTTCTTTATTATATTTCAACTCTATAAACTATTTACTACTTCTTTGAACTTATCTCCTCTTATAGCAAAGTTAGGGAACATATCAAAAGAAGCACAAGCTGGTGATAATGTTACTATATCTCCTGGTACCGCTACTTCCTTTGCCTTTAACACAGCCTCTTCTAAACTTTCTACTATAATAGTATTAACTTCTATACCTTTTTCTTCTTTAAGCTTATCAAAAGATGCTTTTATTAAATCTTTAGTTGCACCTAATAAAATAAGTTCTTTAATATATGGATATCCCTCAAATGCTAATGGTTCAAATGGAATTTGTTTATCATATCCACCTGCTATTAATATTACCTTTCTCTCGAAAGCAAATAATCCAGCTAATGTTCTAGTTGGGCTTGAAGCTATAGAATCATTGTAATACTTAACTCCATTAACTTCTCTAACTAATTCACATCTATGTTCTACTCCGCCAAAAGTTTCAGCAACTCTTTTCATAACTTCTATAGATACATCATCTTTAGTTGCTAGGAATGCAGCTAGATAATTTTCTACATTATGAATTCCCTTAATTAAAACATCATCTTTCTTACAAACTTCTTTACCTTCTAAATATAAGGCATTATCTTTAAAATATGCTCCATCTGATATTTCTCTCTTTGAGCTAAATTCTTTAACTTCACCTCTTGCTTCATTTACAAAACCATGAGTTATATCATTTTCTCTATTTAAAATTAACTTTTCATCTTGCTCTTGATATAAAAAGATATTCTTTTTAGAGTCTATATATTCTTGCATATCTTTATGCATATCTAAATGATTTGGTGCTAAATTAGTTACTACAGCAACATCTATAGATAAATTCATTGTCATAAGTTGAAAACTAGATAGCTCTAATACTACCTTATCCTCTTCCTTTATTTCTTCAATATTAGCGAATAATGGCGTACCAATATTTCCTCCTACCCAAGTTTTATATCCTGATTCTTTTAATAACTTTGAAATAATAGTTGTAGTTGTTGTCTTTCCATCACTTCCTGTTACTCCAAACACTTTTCCACTGCAGTATCTTACGAACTCTTCCATTTCAGAAGTAATATAAGCGCCTTCATTTTTCACCCTAACCAATGCATCACAATCTATTCTCATTGATGGCGTTTTGAATACAACTTCAAATCCTGTTAATCTATCTAAATAACCTTCTCCTAATTCTAAAACTACTGAAAGACTATCAAATTCATTAGAAATATCACCTAATTCATTTCTACTTTTCTTATCAAAAGCTGTTACCTTAGCTCCAAGTTTAACTAGAAATCTAATAAGAGGTATATTACTGACCCCTATTCCTACTACTGCAACATTTTTACCTTTAATAAATTCTTTAAATTCTTCAAACGATTTTTTCATACTACTTCCTCCAAATATCTATAAAAATATTATATATAAGTTATAATAAAGATTCTACCTTGTTATTAAGTTATTTTTCATCTAACAATTTTTCAGTAGGTACACCATTTTAACAACTATATATAATAACTTCTAATCTTTCTTATACTATGTATAAGTCTATTTAATTACCGTTATATAAGTCTGTCCCAATTTAAAATTATTATAACACTTTAGATAATTAAATACAAAAATAGGGAGAAAACTATAATAATAGTTATCCTCCCTAAAAACATATTACTTTATAATAAATTGTTCTCTTAAAACATCTTTTTAATATTAATAATTAGAATTCTAAGCTCTTTTCGATATAAGCTTCTAAATCAGAAATATTAACTCTTTCTTGCTCCATAGTATCTCTATTTCTAATAGTAACTGCTCCATCTTCTAAAGTATCGAAATCTATAGTGATACAGAATGGAGTACCAATTTCATCTTGTCTTCTATATCTCTTACCGATACTTCCAGCTTCATCATATTCTAAATTAAACTTCTTACTTAAATCACCGTATACTTCTAAAGCTTTTTCAGAAAGTTTCTTTGAAAGTGGTAATATAGCAGCCTTATATGGAGCTAAAGCTGGATGTAAGTGCATTACAGTTCTAACATCTCCACCTTCTAATTCTTCCTCATCATATGCATCAACTAAGAATGCTAAGGCAACTCTATCAGCTCCTAATGATGGTTCTATTACGTAAGGTACATATTTCTCATTAGTAGTAGGATCTAAGTAGCTCATATCTTGACCTGAATGTTCTTGGTGCTTTTTAAGGTCATAATCAGTTCTATCTGCTATTCCCCATAACTCACCCCAACCAAATGGGAATAAGTATTCAATATCTGATGTAGCATTAGAGTAGAATGATAATTCTTCTTCACCGTGGTCTCTCATTCTAAGGTTACCCTCATTAACTCCTAAGTTTAATAAGAAGTTTAGACAGTAATCTTTCCAATACTTAAACCATTCTAAATCTGTACCTGGCTTACAGAAGAATTCTAATTCCATTTGTTCAAATTCTCTAGTTCTAAAAGTAAAGTTTCCTGGTGTAATTTCATTTCTGAAAGACTTACCTATTTGAGCAATACCAAATGGAACTTTCTTTCTTGAAGATCTTTGAACTGACTTAAAGTTTACGAATATACCTTGAGCAGTTTCTGGTCTTAAATATATTGTACTAGCTGAATCTTCAGTAATACCTTGGAAAGTCTTAAACATTAAGTTGAACTTTCTAATATCAGTGTAGTTTAACTTACCACACTTAGGGCAAACAATTTTATTACTTTCAATATAATCTTTTAATTGTTCATTAGTCCATCCATCTGCACTTGCAACTTCTGCACCATTTGCAGTCATATGATCTTCAACTATTTTATCAGCTCTAAATCTAGCTTTACATTCTTTACAATCCATTAAAGGATCAGAGAATCCTCCAACGTGTCCTGATGCAACCCAAACTTCTGGATTCATTAATATAGCACAATCTACTCCAACGTTATATGGACTTTCTTGTACAAACTTCTTCCACCAAGCTTTTTTTACATTGTTTTTGAATTCAACTCCTAACGGACCATAATCCCAAGAGTTTGCAAGTCCTCCGTATATTTCAGATCCTGGGAATACAAATCCTCTGCTTTTGCAAAGAGCAACGATTTTTTCCATAGTTTTTTCTACTGCCATTTTAATACCTCCAATTTTTTATAATAAAAAAAGGCCCTAAACCTAAAGGGACGAAATACTTATTCCGCGGTTCCACCCTTCTTGGCTCTAGCCCTGCTTTCAAAAATTAATACTCAAAAGCGCCCTTCAACTTAAATTTATAACGATTTTCACCAAGCATCGTCTCTCTAAAATAAACTTTAAGCTTACTCCTCTTTCTCACAGCATTTATTAAATTATATATTCATTTTACCAAAAGCCTTTTATATGTCAAGCAAAAAAGAATTATTCACAAGGTAGCTACTTTATAATTTTCAAATAAAAAATTCACTTCATAGATTATGGGTTTTACTATACTCATAAAGTTATCTTTAAATTTTGATTTATTTTAATTTACTAAAAAATAAAAAAGAGTTTTATAACAATAGATTATAAATCTACTCTTATAAAACTCTTTTATAAAATGGCTCCGTGGAGAGGATTCGAACCTCCAACCTATCGGTTAACAGCCGAGTGCTCCACCGTTGAGCTATCGCGGAATATTTACTACATTAGTTATTATATCAACTTTTAC
>NZ_JAWGSV010000284.1:0-3920 GCF_032552055.1 Clostridium sp.
AAAGAATTTTTTACATTTATCAAACTTATAGTCTCATTGTTTAATATAAATTTTTCAAACTATATACCCGAATGTAAAAATATTGATATTAAAAATAAACATATTAATATTTTCATCATTTATCATCACTTAAATTAATTATTTGTTAAATGAATATACATTTGAAAGTACAATAGTCCAATAACTCTATAAATATAATCAATTATATCTTCTGTACTCATTACAAAACAAATATTTTTATCATCTATTTCAATACTTTAGGCGATGGTGCAAGATTTATTGATAAAATGTAGTTAAAATATATCCCTTAAAATATATTTTAACCATTAGTTATGTAACTTTTCATGCTTTATTACTTTCAATACCTCAAGATAATCCTTAAAATTTCCCACCATTTCTCCTGATGGTTTATTAAGTTCCATTAACTCAAATAATCTTACTCCCACTCCTTGTATTTCAAGTTCTGATGGAATTATATATCCCATTTCAAGAATTATTTTTCCTCCACCATTCAACATTCCCATACGATATAATTCATATATGTCTTGATATACTGATATATTACTATAGCTAGTACTTTTCTTTTTCATAAGTGGGCTATCTTCTAGGTACGGTGATTTAACATTATTAATTTTCATAAATTGTGACTGAGCAATAATCATTATTAATATATACTGCCTGTAACTTAATTTTTGAGCAATCTGTATTAATTGTACAGCTTGATCCTTAGATATATCTTCTCTAAAAGATATATTAGATAATAACTTTCCATAATATCTAAGCTTTTTATTTTCAAATTCCCTTTGTGCTGCTACTATTACCCCCTCAAATATTTCTTCACCATCACTTCTATCATCTATACCAAATTCAAAAAAGTTATCATTTCTAATAGTTTTACCTTCTTTAAGTTTTAAATTTATATCCTCAATCGCATATCCCATTACATCTGCTACTCTACCAACTTCTAAATCCGATAACTTTCTTGTATCAAATTCGTTTGCAATTTCAGTAATAAGTGTATTAACATTCATACTTACTAGTTCTCCAGTAATTCCAGTAGGATCCCCAACCCACAAGTTTGTTACTCCCCCTGCCATTGTACATATTACATTCTTACTTTTCTCTAATATACTTTTAACTGTTCGTTTCTGTGAGTTCTTCAATTTATACCCTCTCTTTTACTATTTATTATTCTTTATTGAAATAATTTTTTCATATTGATTCTTTGTCTATCTATTTAAACTATATATAAATTTATATATAGTTAATCCCTATTTAACATTAGTTAAAAAATGTTTCAAAAAACCAATCACTTTTTAACAAGCTACTAAATCCTGCATATCTCCATGGCATAACTTTTTTTTCATAATATGTGTCAATCTTCACCTGTATAAGCTTCCTAATAATATCTTTTGATTTCACAGATTCATACAACATTTTTAGCTCAGTAAAATAAACATCAAATTCTGTATTAAAATCTGAAAGATATAGTTTATCAATCTCTAATTTCTCAAAGTGAAATATTATTTTTTTATAAAATGAATCATCCCACACAGCTATCTTTTTTATATAAAATTTAAAACCTATTTCAATCTTTTCTACAATTTCACACCCAATATAATCAAATGCATTATTTATTTCATCATCATAATAAGGATGAATAAGTTGACTTTCTTTATCAAAAGAATAATATTCTCCCTTTATCTCATTACAATCTTTACATATGGGAACTAGATTATTTATTACAATTGATAATGAAGGAAATTTAGCTTTTGGCAAATAATGATCTATTTGTTTTACTTCCCTAGTAGGATAATTACAATATGGACAATACTTTTCACTTTCCCTAATTTTTTTGTAAAATTTATATATGTTAACATATTGCTTCTTTGATAATCTATCACTATACATTTTTTTCATATACTCTTTATACTCAATATCTAAAGCTGCAAATTCATTTTCATCGTTTAAATTCTCTTCTACATTTTCAATAATCTCTTTATACTTAATACTTTTCTCAATTATTCTTTCTTTGTATTTTAATTCATTAAAAGAATTACAAATATCTTCTTGATTTATATCGGGTATTTTAATCTTCTTCATCGTTAACCCTCTTCCGATTTATTAAACTCTGTATTAATACATGACCTAATGAACCTATATTACCATTAAATTTTTCTATTGTTTTATCAAAATCCTGCTCTAGCTCTTTTTCTAACAATTGATAAAATCCTGTTTTTATTACTTCTAACCCGAAAACTTCTCTAGTCAAAGAATCTGTATTTGTAGCAAATGTTTCTAGCATAACCTTTTCAAAATGCATTTCTTCTGAAGTTCTTATAATTTTATTTACACATGACTTAGGAACCTCCTGTATGACTATAGGAGAATGTGTTGCTATAATTGCTACCGCATTTTTCTTCAACAACAGAAATGATAATGTTCTAATATACGTAGACAATAATGGTGGATGTAAATGTGTTTCTGGTTCATCTATTAATACAATAGTTTTTTCATGAATAGAATCAACTAACGATGTCAATGAAAGAATAATTATCATATGTCCTGAACTTAATCGTTTAAAATATTTTTTTATAAATTTATTATCTATTAAACTACAATGTTTTTTACCATCATAATGTTCATAAAATAAATTTTCCTTTTCGCTTAAATACTTTTCTAATATATCAATAAAACAATTATCTCTAAACATTGGATCATTATTAAGATTTCTACATGTTTCTAGATATGTGTCTATTTTATTTTTACTCTGCTTTATTTTTAATAAGGTTTCTATAAATTCATTTGATAAGTCATCTACTGATTTTATTTTAGTCTTACCATCTTTCTGATTCTTACTTATTAACCCTATATATTTATAAAATTTTTTAAAATCATCTACTTCTTTTTCATCTATATTTAAAGGTTCCTTAATTTCAATAGATAAAGCATCATCAAAAATACTAAATGATACTCCAACAATTCCTGCAAAACTATTTTTAGTACATTCAATAGAGAATTCTTCGCTTATAGAATATTTCTGAGATTTTTCAATTTGCACTTTAGAATCACTTACATTCTTAAGTAAATTTAAAAGTATATTATATAATAACCATGTTTTCCCTACTCCATTTCTTCCTATTAGAATATGAATATTACTTGGAGGTAATGAATCTGGAATTACATTTATATTAATTTTTTCTTTTCTGTATTTAAATGTAAAAGAATATGGTGTAAGTTCAGCTTGTCCTTTAGAAACTCTATTAAATTGTTCAACATTTGAAACATATAAATTTCTCATTAATGAATTTATTAAACAACTTTCATCATTATCATATAAATGGTTAAATCGTTCATAATAATATCCTAAATCTTTTAACGCATCATAATAATCAGTATTTTTATCTCCAAAAATTTCATTTACTTTTTTATAGTAATTAATATCTTGACCTAAAGAAAAGAAATTATCATTTAATTCATTAAATGATATTCTTGGTATTAATTCTTTAATGGAATAGGATGGGTATCCATTAATTGATTTATTTTGGTTTACTTTAGAACTAAGAGATTTGAATCCAATTTTTAACGTGCCTATTTTTTCTAAATTTTTCGTTTCATTATTCTTATAATAAGCTATGAATGTAGTACAGTATCCGTAATCATCCCAATAATCAAATATTAGATAAACACAATCAGTATCTATTGCTTCATTAGTATTTTCTATAAGTTTAAATTTCATTTTTATACCCCTAATAATTTAATTTTTTGAAATTTATATAGTTTTAATTATAATTTACAATATCATTTAAAAAATCTCTTATTTTATCTCTTTCTTTTTTTAATGCTTCATCTGTTATATCAATTGCAGGTTGAAATATGTTCATATTTCCTTCAAAATGATTAAATTCATTTAATAAAGT
>NZ_JAWGSV010000285.1:0-3909 GCF_032552055.1 Clostridium sp.
ATATTCCATTAATAATAAATATTAATAAATTCCTATTTTAATCTAAACTAAAGAAAGACTGTGACATAGTAAGGAATTAAACTCCTACTGCCACAGTCTATTCTATAAGTTTTATATCTTAAGTTTATTTATCTCCCTTTAGCATTTCGCCTATTGCTGCTATGCTTCCAAGAGAAGATAGTGTTTCATTTGGTAATATAAGCTTATTAGCAGGGTTATTAGCCATTTCTTTAAGGGCTTCAACTTGCTTTAATGCTATAACAGTTTCATTAGTACCTGATTCAATAATTGCTTGGTTTACTTTTCTAATAGCTTCTGCTTCTGCTATAGATATTTCTTCTATAGCCTTAGCCTTACCTTCTGCTTCAAGTAATTGAGATTCTTTTAATCCTTCAGCTCTTCTTATGTTAGCTTCTTTTTCGGCTTCTGCTGCAAGTATCTTAGATCTCTTTTCACCTTCAGCCTTTTCTATTTGTGATTGTCTTTGACCTTCAGCTTCAAGAATCATAGCTCTTTTATTTCTTTCTGCTTTCATTTGCTTTTCCATTGCTTCTTGAATTTCAGTTGGCGGTATTATATTCTTAATTTCTACTGAAAGAATTTTAATACCATATGCATCTGTAACTTCATCTATTATACTTAATAAGTCTTGGTTAATCTTATCTCTACCAGACAATATTTCGTCTAATGACATATTACCTAAAATATTTCTCATATTAGTAGTTGCTGAATAAACAATACCTGATCTAAAGTCTTCTATATTATAAACAGCATCTTTTGCATTAAGTAACTTATAGAAGATAACATTATCAACTGATATCTTAACATTATCCTTAGTAATTACTGATTGTGGTGGTACATCTAAAATTTGTTGCTTTGTTGAAACTCTCTTTCTAACAAAATCTACAAATGGAATCATAAAGTGCCATCCTGGCTCTAATGTCTTATGATATTGTCCAAACCTTTCTACTACATATAAATATCCTGTATTAACAATTTTAATTGATGATAAAATAGTAATTAATACAAATAAAATTACTACTGAAGTTATTACTAATCCTACAATTTTATCCATTTATTATTCCCCCTCTTTTTTTATGGTTAATTTTATTCCGTCTATGCCAATAATTTTGAAATACTCCCCTTTTTTAATTTCATCTCCATGGTTTAAAACAGTCCAGTAAATTCCATCTACTTTTGCTTTTGCTTTATCTTTAATGTCTTCTTCCGCTTCCATAACTCTTCCTATATAAGTCTCCTCCATTAATGGAGTTCTCTCAACAGCTTTCTTAAACTTTTTCTTAGCCCAAGGATACCCTAAAGAAACAGTTATTAAGTTTATAACTAGGAAAATCACTACTTGAATACCAAAGGATACTCCAAGTAACTCACCTATCATAGCAGCAAGAGCCCCAACTGCAAACCAAACAAATAAAAAATTACTAGTTATGATATCTATAGTTATTACTCCAGCTGCTACTATTATCCAAAATATTACTGCACCCATTATTTCCCCTCCTTTTTATTTTATTATATCACTATTTCATAATTATTGTATTTCCTAAGTGATGATTTTATTATACTATACATTTTAACCTTTTACAATATCTTTTTTACCCTTTTATAGGTTATCATATACCTTTTATCTGTATTCTTTTTAATTTTATTAGTATTTTCCATTCTTTTCTTCTCTTTTCATTGATTTTCTATTGTTTTCCTCTTATTATTTAAATAGTATATATCTTTGAATTTATTATATAAAAAGAGTTAAAATAATATTAACTAATTTTTTAGATTGGAGAGATTTTATGAATTTTATAAAGGTAGCTGCAGCATGTCCTGTAACTCGTGTAGCAGATATAGAATATAACTTAGATAATATATTAAAATGTTTAGACGAAGCTGACAAAAATTATGCAAAAGCAATAATTTTTCCAGAGCTATGTATTACATCTTATAGCTGTGGTGATTTATTTATGCAATATAATCTTTTAAATGGGGCAAATTTAGCTATAAAAAAAATAGTTGAAGAAAGTTCTGATTTAGATATGTTAATTGCTGTAGGAGCTCCATTAAATTACAAAAACGTATTATATAATTGTGCCTATATTATATTTAATGGAAAACTACTGGGAATAGTTCCAAAATCCTATATTCCAAACTATAGTGAATTTTATGAAAAACGTTGGTTTAGTGAAGGCCTTGGATTAATTGATGAAAAGGTAGATTTTGAATTTCAAAAAGAAGTACCTTTTGGAACTAATTTAATATTTAAATCTGGTACATATTGTTTTGGTTTCGAAGTTTGTGAGGACCTTTGGGTTACTATTCCCCCAAGTTCTTATCTTTCATTACTTGGAGCAAATATTATAGGAAATTTATCTGCTTCAAATGAACTAGTAAGTAAAAAAGACTACAGAGAAGCTCTAATTTCTAATCAAAGTGCTAGATCTATGTCTGCATATATTTATTCTTCTGCAGGAGTCCATGAATCTACTACTGATTTATTATTTAGTGGACACTTACTGATTGCTGAAAATGGAAGTATGCTTAAGGAAAATAATAGGTTCCAAAGAGAAAATGAAATAATATATTCTGATATAGATGTATTTAAACTTAACAGCGAAAGACTTAAGAATATCAGCTTTAGGGATGCTTCAAGAATAGTACCCTTTGAAGCCAATATTATAAATTTTGAATACAAGGAAAATAAAATAATTGTCTTTGATAGATACATTGATAAACATCCTTTTGTTCCTTCAAATACTAAGCTTAGAGAAGAAAGATGTAAAGAAATCTTTAATATTCAAGCTTCTGCCTTAGCAAAAAGACTTGAACATACTAATTTAAAGAAAGCTGTAATAGGCATATCTGGTGGACTTGACTCTACTTTAGCATTACTTGTAGTAGTTAAAACATTCAAATTATTAGGTATAGATAATAAAAATATTGTTACTATAACTATGCCTGGTTTCGGAACTACAGATAGGACTTATAATAATGCATTAACTTTATGCAAAGAACTTGGCTGTGATTTAAGAGAAATTAATATTGTTAAAGCTGCACTTCAACATTTTGAAGATATAGGTCATGATAAAAATATCCATGATGTGACTTATGAAAATGTTCAAGCAAGAGAAAGAACTCAAATATTAATGGATTTAGCTAATAAAGAAGGTGGATTATTAATTGGTACTGGGGATCTTTCAGAACTAGCCCTTGGGTGGTGTACTTACAACGGAGATCATATGAGTATGTACTCTGTAAATCCATCAATTCCTAAGACACTAGTTAGATATTTAGTTAGATATGTTGCTGAAAAAGAATCTACTAATGAAGTATCAGAAACTCTACTAGATATTTTAGATACTCCTGTAAGTCCTGAACTATTACCAAAGAGCGACAAAGGAGAAATTGTTCAAAAAACTGAAGATATAGTTGGTCCATATGAACTCCATGACTTTTATCTATATCACTTTATAAAAAATGGCTCCTCAAAAGAAAGAATATTATTCTTAGCAAAAGAAGCCTTTAAAGATGATTATAGTGAAGAAGAAATAAAAAAATGGTTAGATAAGTTTATTTATAGATTCTTTACTCAACAATTTAAAAGAAGTGCATTACCTGATGGACCTAAAGTTGGTAGTATATCTCTAAGTCCTCGTGGCGATTGGAGAATGCCATCGGACGCATCCTTCAACACTTTTAAATAGAATTAAAATGAAAAGAAAAATAGAGTATGCTTATGGAGCATACTCTATTTTTCTTAACTAACCAGTACTTACCATTTAAAATGCCCAACTGAAAATTTAGTCATGTACCACCAGCTTAGCTGGTGGCTTGATTAAGCCCTATAAGGGCATGATACTGGCGGCACTACTCGTGCTCTGAATAACTGCCAATCGCAAA
>NZ_JAWGSV010000286.1:0-3890 GCF_032552055.1 Clostridium sp.
ATATTATATATTACAGTATTTTTATGAATTCTATATTTATTATTTTTATTTACTCTTTATTGAAATAGTTTTTTATTATCATAATTGCTGCATATACAAATATTAATACCCAAATAAAAGATAACACTTTAGATATTTATTTTTAATTATTTAACTAGCCTTGTAATCCATTTTCTTGACGTTCCATATTTTCGATAACTACGTCATAGATATCTCCTAGTGATGCACAATACTCAAGAACCTTCCAAGGTGTATTAGTATGGAAATGCACCTTTACTAAATCTTCATCCCCTACTGCTAGCAAGCAATCTCCTTCTATGTTCTTAGTTATATATTCATTAATTCCATCTTCTGATAAATTAGTTCCCTCAATTAATAATTGAGTATCATATTTAAATTCAAGCATATTTCTCCTCCTTTAATTTATTTAATTTTTTAATTTTTTAATTTTTTAATTTTTTTAACTAAATAAATAATATCTAATTGATTTTATATCTCAATTATAACATATGCTGTAAATATTATACTAATTATTTTCTTTTTTCATTATAAAATTCTTTAACTTAACACCATTCCGTTCTACTTCCTGTTCTTTTATAACTCTGTATCCTCTTCCTTCAAAGAAAGGTTTTGCCGTAATTGAAGCATGAACAAGGATATTTTCAGTTTTACATTTTCTCTCTAATTCATTACAAATTAAAGTTCCAACTCCCCTGCTCTGGTAGTCCTTATGTACATAAATCCTATCTAAGTATCCAGTATCATCTATATCCCCAAATCCAATAATCACTTCATTTTCTATTACAACTATGGAATAATGTTCTTCTAAAGATTTATTCCATTTTTCATAATCTATTTCTCCAGTTGCCCATACATTAACTTGTTCTTTTGAGTAATCTTTTATATTAATTAAATGAACTGTATTATAAAATAACTCTGCAATTTCATTAAAATCTACTGAACTATATCTTCTTATTTTCATAATATTTATCCTTAACTCCAATTTTTCACTGCATTTCTATAAAGTATTTATTTATAGGAAAAATAATTGCTACCTTTGTACCTTTATTAACTTCTGATTCTAAATTAATTCCAAGCCCAAGTTTTGTAGCTAACTTTCTACATAGATATAAGCCTATCCCCGTAGACTTGCTAAACTTTCTACCATTTTCTCCTGTATATCCTTTATCGAAAGCCTTTACTACATCTTTTTCATCCATTCCTATTCCTGAATCCTCAATATATAAAACTATATTTTCACCTATATCTCTAGTATAAAACTTTATTTTATTTTCATTTTTATTATCATCCATATACTTTATAGAATTATTCAAAACTTGATTTATAATAAATTCTATCCATTTACTATCTGTATAAATAGTTTTATCTAAATCAATAGCCTCTATTTTAATTTTTCCTTGGATTAATACCTTTGAATTCCTTCTTATAACCTTATTTACAATATTTTTAAGATTAAGTTCCTTTATAATATAATCTTTCTCAAGAGCATTACTTCTTGCATAAAAAAGAGCTTGCTCAATATAATTTTCAACTTTAATAACTTCTTCATTAATGCTATTAGTTAAATCTGATTTATTATTTTCTATAATAAGTTTGCAACTTGAAATAGGTGTTTTTATTTCATGTACCCAAAGCTCAATATATTCCCTATACTCTTTATTATTAAGTTTAAGGTCTGAAATATCATCTTTCATGGATTTAGTAGTTTCATTTATTATTTGATATATTAGTCTACTCTCTAAAAAGCTTCCTTCCTCCATCACATCAGAAATTAAGTATTTTTTCTCTAATGCATCTAGATTAGACATTAATTCATCATAATACTTCTTCTTATTAAAATAATCATATATATGATAAGTTAAGATGCTTATTAAATTTAATAAAGTAATAAATATAATTGCATATAAATCTACCTCTAGATAAAAAAGAAGTAGAAATGAAAATCCTAGTGTAGCTAGACTTAAAATTAAAAATAAAAATCTTTCCTTCAAAAAATCTACTATATTCATATTAAAATATAACCTTGACCTCTCTTAGTTTTCAAAAAGTCATTAGCTCCAATTTCTTCGAGTTTTTTTCTAAGCCTATTTATATTAACTGTTAGAGTATTATCATCTACAAATTCATCTGATTCCCATAAGGCTTCTATAATTTCATTTCTAGAAACTATCTTTCCATTATTTTTTATAAGAACATATAATATCCTGCTTTCATTCTTACTAAGTTCAATCTTTTTATCTTTATAGCTAGCTTCACTAGTAGATAAATTATGTTTAAGCTCCCTATATTCTAAAATATCTAGATCTTTACTATCATAACTTCTCCTTAAAATAGACGAAATCCTAGCTAAAAGTATTTGAGTATTATATGGCTTAGTTATAAAATCATCTGCCCCTAAATTCATACTCATAAGCTCATCAACTTCACTATCCCTACTAGTTACTACTATTATTGGAACATCACTTTTCTTCCTTATTTCTCTACATACATAATATCCATCATAATAAGGTAAGTTTATATCTAGTAAAATTAAATGATACTTTTCTTTTAAGGCTTCATCTACTATATTCTCAAAATCTACAGAATAATTAGTTATATATCCATATTTATTTAAAAATGTACTTAGCTCATTTCTTATCTTTTCTTCATCTTCAATAATAAAAATCTTCTTTGTATCCATATGTCACCTTCCTCTTACAATTGCATATAGTTAAATCAGTAATTTACATTATTATAACATTATATAAATTAAAAAATCATCTTATGGTGAAAATGAGGCTAAAGCTCATACTGACTATAAATAATATTTATTAAACAATCTAGTCATATAGTCTTATATATAATTTCCTATTATAAATAAAATAAAAATATGTACTGGATAAAAAACATAGAATAACCATTTTAACCCCTTACCTCTTTTTCCATTATAAATAAGCATAAAAGGTAGAGCAAAAACCATCATCCACTGATAGTTAATTAAAAATAAATTTTCATAGGTGAAAGAAAATCCACTTAAAAGAATAAATGTTGCTGCTGAAATTATAGGATAAAAAATCATTAATTTCTTTTTAAAGTAGTACTATTCATACTTCCTCCTTTCCCTCAATTTAATATAAATATTCATATTTCTATATATTGTATACTAAAATTATATCATGTTCTCTACGAAATTATATCTTTTAGAGGAACAAATTTACAATCACTCTTCTAAAATACAGAATAATATTATATAATTATACCGACTACATTTTAACGGAGGAAATAATATTGTTTAAGAAAATTAATCTTAAAGGGGTGACAAATATGTGGGTAATCTATGCTTTATTATCAGCTCTCTTTGCTGCACTCACTTCAATTTTAGCTAAAATTGGTATTGAAAACATAAACTCAAATTTGGCTACTGCAATTAGAACAGTTGTGGTTCTAGTTATGGCCTGGGGGATAGTGTTAATAAATGGCAGTATAAATCAAATTGGCAATATTACTCAAAAAAGCTGGATATTCTTAATATTATCAGGTATAGCAACTGGTTTATCTTGGCTATTTTATTATAAGGCACTTCAAATAGGTGATGCTTCAAAAGTAGTCCCAATCGACAAGTTCAGTGTTGTAATTACTATGGTACTTGCCTTTGTAATATTAAAAGAAGCCGTTACTATTAAAACAGTAGTAGGTGGAATATTTATTACTATTGGAACATTTATATTAATTCTTTAAATCTGCTATTATTATTTTTATTTTAAACTAATAAACTCAGCTTTTAATTTTATTCTCACATTATTAAGCGAGATAATTAAAAGCTGAGTTTTTTCTTTATTTTTACTTGAAATTACTATAATTGCAACTTATTTATCGATTAAATTATATAT
>NZ_JAWGSV010000287.1:0-3872 GCF_032552055.1 Clostridium sp.
AAAAAATTAAGAGAATGAAGGAATGAAAAAATGAAGGAAGAGGTTTTGCAATGCAAAACCTCTTTTGTTTTAAAGATTTACTTATAAAAAATCTGTAAGTTTTTTTATAGGCATTCTTTCATTTTTTAATTTTTCCATTCTTTCATTAATAAAATACTTCGCATTTTATGACAATTATTGTGTTATAATAAAGGATAATAATCATGAAACAATAAGGTGGATTTATGAGTATAAAGGATAAAACATTAGAATTTTTAGAAAAGAATAGAGGTAGGTATATATCAGGAGCTGAGTTGGCAAGGGAGTTAGATGTTAGTAGAAATGCTATTTGGAAGTCTATAAAATCTCTCCAAAGTGAAGGATATAATATTTCAGCAATTACTAATAAGGGCTATAGTTTATCTGAGGATACTGATATTCTTTCAGCTCAAAGCGTTAGTAAATATATAAAAAGTACTAATGATTTTAAAATAGAGGTTTATAAAACTATAGGATCAACTAATGATAAGGTGAAAGAATTGGCTTTAGAGGGGAAAGAAGAAGGCTATATAGTTATTTCTGAAGAACAAAGTAAGGGAAAAGGTAGGTTTGGTAGAAAGTTTCATTCTCCTAAGAACACAGGAATTTATATGAGTATTCTTTTAAGACCTAGGTTAATGGCACAAGATTCTTATCTCATTACTACATCAGCAGCAGTGGCAGTAGCTGAAGCTATAGAAAAAATTTCCGACAAAGAAGCTAAAATTAAATGGGTAAATGATATTTACATAGATAATAAAAAGGTTTCGGGAATACTTACAGAGGCATCTTTAGATTTTGAAAGTGGATTAATACAATATGTTGCGCTAGGGATAGGTATTAATTTGAAATCACCTAATGAAGGATTCCATGAGGATATTAAAAATATTGCAACTTCAGTATTTAACGAAGAAGAAAATTTACCTAAGGATATTAGAAGTTTATTTATAGCAGAAATAATAGATAACTTTTTTAGTTATTATAATTCAATAGATCAGAAGAAATTTATAAATGAATATAAGAGAAGATCTATCTTAATAGATAAAGAAGTTAATATAGAATCTAGTAAAGGTAGTGTAAAAGCTAAGGTTTTAGAAATTGATGATTTATGTAGATTAAAAGTTCGATTAGAAGATGGAAGTATAAAAGAATTATCTTCAGGAGAAGTGAGCGTAAGGATGAAATAATGGGAGCTGTATTATGGGCAGCTCTTTGTAGCGATTAGCAATTGACAATTATTGATGTAATTCCGTGGGAGTTACTAAAAAAGTTGGTTTTTAAGTTACTTTTGTATTTAGTATATCTTTATTTTTAGTGTGAATATATGAGTGGGTAAAATTTGAAGTTAGTATTGTCCTTATGATAGCTTCAAATTTTTTTGTTTTATTATTTATAGTAATGGATTTAAGAAGCTATTAACTGTTAATTATTAAATACTAATTCATAAGCTTGAGTTTTATATAGATTTATATAGTTAAATGATTTTAAGCAAAGTTTAAGTATTATTAATAATATAACAATTATAAAAAGAGATTATTAATACTTTAAAAAATTCAATAAAAAAGTATTAATAAAGTTTGTTTAAAATTTAACGTAAAAGATTAAAAATAGATAAAATGAATGTCCTTAATATTCAGAATAAGCCTTCAAAATAGGCTTTAAGAAATAATAAAAACAGAAAAAATATTGTTAAAAGTATAGCAATTATCAATTAAAAACCTTATAATTATATATGGGAGATATGTATAATTTTATTTTTACAGGAGGATTTTGGTATGTTTCAATTTGAGACTCAGTTAAAAAAGTTAAAGCATGATGTATTAACAGAGGTAGCAAGGTTAGCAAAGGATGATAACTTAACTACTGAAACTATAGAAAAGGTTCCTTACGAAATAATAAAAGGGGATACAGCTATGTATAGATGCTGTGTTTATAAGGAAAGAGCTATAGTTTTAGAAAGAGCAAAACTTGCAGCTGGGTATTTAGCTAATGGAGATAATATTGATGATGAATTTGTAGATATTAGAGAAGATGATCAAATTATATATGTAATTGAGGCAGCTTGTGATAGATGTCCAATAAATAAGTATAGTGTTACAGATTCTTGTAGGAACTGTTTAGCACATAAATGTCATGAAGCTTGTAATTTTGGAGCTATTACTTACGTAGCAGGAAGAGCTTATATAAATCAAGAATTATGTAAAGAATGTGGTATGTGTAAAAAGGCTTGCCCATATGATGCTATAGCTGAAGTAATGAGACCTTGTAAGAGGGTTTGCCCAACAGGGGCTTTAGATATAAGTAAAGATGATAGACGAGCTATGATTAAGGAAGAAACTTGCGTTAATTGTGGTAGTTGTATGAGTGCGTGTCCATTTGGAGCTATTTCAGATAAAAGCTTAATAGTACCTGTTGCAAAGAGACTTGCTAGAGGAAGAAAGATGTATGCAGTAGTTGCTCCAGCAATAACAGGACAATTTGGACCTAAGGTTGGATATGGTAAAATAAAAAATGCAATAAAGAAACTTGGATTTGAAGATATGATAGAAGCAGCTTGTGGAGCTGATGCGGTGACAGTTCATGAAAGTAAAGAGTTTATCGAGAGAATAGAAAATGGGGATTCATATATGACTAACTCTTGTTGTCCAGGGTTCCTAAGCTATATTGAGAAAATGATGCCTTCAGAAGTATCTAAGATTTCAGGAACAGTTTCACCTATGGTTGCAACAGCAAGATATATTAAGAGTGTAGACCCAGAAGCAAAAGTAGTATTTATTGGGCCTTGTACAGCTAAAAAAAGCGAAGCTGTTAGAGAACCAATTAAGGATGCAGTAGATTATGTATTAACTTTTGAAGAACTATTAGCATTGTTTAGTGCTTTTGATATAGAAGTTGAAGCATGTGAAGATGAAGTAGTAGATGATGCGTCTATTTATGGAAGAGGCTTTGGAGCTCATGGTGGTTTAACAGCTGCAATTGAAAACTATGTAAGAAGTCAAGGCTTAGAAGTGAACTTTAATCCTGTGAAGGTTTCTGGAGGAATTGAAATTAAGAAGGCTATGACTATGGCCAAGATAGGAAGACTTCAAGGCAACTTTATAGAAGGTATGATGTGCGAAGGTGGTTGCATAAATGGAGCAGGTACATTAGCAACTCCATTTAAGTCTAAGAATACATTCAATAAGGTGAACTCAGGGGCTTCAAGAAAAGCGGTAATTGATAATGAGAAGATTAGTGATTATGATAAAGTGAATTTTGAAAGAAATTAATATAGTTTTTAATTAACATGCAATAATTATAGATGTAATTTAATCTAAATTGTTGAAATTAATTTCTCTTAAGTGGATGAAATTGATTTGGCCTAAATTATTGTAATTAATTTAAATAGGTGTTGTCTTATGGCAGCACCTATTTATTTTACAAAAAATAAAGAAAATTAATAAAGGGATACTAAAGAGTGGATATTGAATAGGGAAAAAATTACTTATGTTGAATTATAAAATAGGAGAATAAATAGTAACTTGGAGGAAGAACGTTTGAGTAACAAATTTAAAAACTTATTTACTAAAGAAATTGATATTAAAATAGACTTAGAAATACTTATAAATATTATTTTATATTCAGGAATATTAATTCTACCATTTATTGTAGTTAATTTTTCTTACCTAGATATTTAGTTGGAAAACAAATATTTCTATATGGTATTGGCTTTTTAGCTTTTATAGGACTTATATTAGTAAGACCTAGGAAAATTAAATTAGTGGAAATAGTATCTGCACTATTTTTATTAACTATTTTTATCCCAACAATTCTTTCACCAG
The DNA here is from genome assembly GCF_032552055.1 of Clostridium sp. Lineage (GTDB taxonomy): Bacteria > Bacillota > Clostridia > Clostridiales > Clostridiaceae > Clostridium. The sequence continues at coordinate 3,840 of NZ_JAWGSV010000287.1, forward strand.
AAAAAAGTATAGCCTTATTCGGAAATACATATA
>NZ_JAWGSV010000288.1:0-3845 GCF_032552055.1 Clostridium sp.
TCTATAATTATTATTTTAGGGATATTTATAATTATTGGGATATTTCTATATATATTAATTCCAAGCATATTAAAAGAAAGTAATAATATTACTGATATTATTGGTAATATAGATGACTATATTGATGGCTTATACTCAAGACTCAAGATAAATGATATAGAATTCTTAAAAAATATATATGTAATTATAAATGAAAAACTAAATACTTTTTTAGTTAGTTTTTCTGAGAGTTTTTTAACTAATATTTTAGAGGGAATCGAAAATATTATATCCTTAGCAATAATACCTATTGTTACTTATTATTTTTTAGTTGATGGTGAACTATTATTCAATAAATTACTACTTATACTACCTACAGAAAAAAGAATAGTAACAAAAAAGGTTTTAACTCATATTGATAAAGTTTTAAGTAGATATATAGTAAGTCAGTTATTTTTATCTTTAATTATAGGAGTAATAACTAGTATAGCATTACTTATTTTAGGCGTCAATTTTGCTATACCACTTGGAATATTCAATGGTGTTCTTAATATAATACCTTATTTTGGGCCTATAATCGGTGGAATACCTGCTGTGTTTGTAGCATTAATTGCTTCACAAAAGAAGGCTGTATTAACAGCATTAGTTGTGTTTTTAATACAGCAGATAGAAGGGAATATATTATCACCTAAAATAACAGGGGATAGTACTAATATGCACCCTATAATGATAATAATACTACTTTTAATAGGAGAAAAATTAGGGGGATTTGTAGGTATGATAATTGCAGTACCCATTGGTGTAATAATAAAGGTTATTTATGAGGATATTAACGATTATTTATTTTAAAACAAAATAATTGACATATATTAAGAAATAAACTATAATTTCATTGAAAATAAGAAAATTTAATATGTAGCTGTGAAGAGAATGAGTAAATATAACCTATATATTCAGAGAGGAAGTGGATGGTGAGAACTTCTTATATAATATATTGAAGCTATCTTGGAGCTATTTTAACTAAGTGATGCAAGTTTTTAATTTTGCATAATTAGGGTGGTACCGCGGAATTTATGTTTTCGTCCCTTTTTTGGAGGGGCGGAAACTTTTTTTATTCTCTAGGAATTAAACTCACCTTTTATATATTAACAAAGATAAAATGGAGGTAAGAATATGAAGTTTATAGGAACTAATGAGCTTAGAGAAGCTTATTTAAAATTTTTTGAAAGCAAATATCATTTAAGATTAGAGAGTTTTCCTCTAGTTCCGAAAAATGATAAATCATTATTATTAATAAATGCAGGTATGGCTCCGCTTAAGCCATATTTTACGGGTCTTCAAGAACCACCAAGAAAAAGAATTACTACATGTCAAAAGTGTATCAGAACTGGAGATATTGAAAATGTAGGTAAAACATCAAGACATGGTACTTTCTTTGAAATGCTTGGTAACTTTTCTTTTGGAGATTATTTTAAAGAAGAAATTATTCCTTGGTCTTGGGAGTTTATTACTGAAACTCTACAAATACCTAAGGATAAATTATATGTTACTATTTATTTAGAGGATGATGAAGCTTTTGATATTTGGTGCAAAAAAACAGATGTAGATCCAAATAGAATATTTAGACTTGGAAAAGAAGATAACTTCTGGGAAATAGGGGTTGGACCATGTGGGCCTTGTACTGAAATCCACTTTGATAGAGGTGAAGGAGTTATTACTAATGTTGATGACTTTGTAAAGGCTAGTGATGCAGATAGAGTTGTTGAATTCTGGAACTTAGTATTTACTCAATTTGATAAGGATGAAGAAGGTAACTACAATAGATTAGCAAATCCTAATATAGATACAGGAATGGGACTTGAAAGAATAGCTACTATAATGCAAGGTGTAGATAATATATTTGAAATAGATACAGTAAAAAATATATTAAATAAAGTAGCAGAACTTTCTAATGTTAAATATGGAGAAAACCCTTCAAAGGATGTTTCCCTTAGAATAATTACAGATCACGTTAAGTCTGTAACTATGCTTATTTCAGATGGAGTTCAACCAAGTAATGAAGGAAGAGGATATGTTCTTAGAAGACTTTTAAGAAGAGCTGCTAGACATGGAAGATTACTTGGAATTAAAGGTTTATTCTTAACTGAAATAGTTGAATCTGTTGTTGAAAACTACGGAGATGCATACACAGCATTAAAGGAAAATAAAGAGTATATTGAAAAAATAGTTTCTTTAGAAGAAGAAAGATTTAATGAAACTATAGATTCAGGAATGGTTATTTTAAATGACTATATTGAAGAAATGAAAGCTTCAAATGAAGATGTATTAAAGGGAGAAAAAGCCTTTAAATTATATGACACTTATGGATTCCCTATTGAATTAACTGAAGAAATTTTAGAAGAAAAGGGACTTAAAGTAGACCATGATGCTTTTAAGAAGGAAATGGAAGAACAAAGACAAAGAGCTAGAAGTGCTAGAGGAGAATCATCTTATATGGGAAGTGATGAAAGTCCAATTAATAAGATAGATGCTTCTATAAATACAGAGTTTGTTGGATATTCAAATATTGAAGTTAATTCAAATATAGTAGTTTTAGCAAATAATAATGATTTTGTTTCAGAATTATCAAAAGGTGAAAAAGGTTATATAGTTACTGAAAAAACTCCTTTCTATGCTGAAATGGGAGGCCAAGTAGGAGATAAGGGAACTATAAAAACATCTACTGGTGAAGCTTACGTTTACGATACTAAGAAAAATGTAGGTGGAAAAACTATTCACTATGTTAAGGTTAATGAAGGAACTATTAAAGTAAATGATGAAGCTACACTTAAGATAGATTTATTAAGAAGAAATTATATAGCTAAGAATCACACTGCAACACATATGTTACATGAAGCTTTAAAGCAAGTTGTAGGAAAGCATGTTAATCAAGCAGGTTCTTATGTTGATGATGAAAGATTAAGATTTGACTTTGCTCACTTTAAGGCATTAACTGAAGAAGAAATTCAAAAGTTAGAAGACTTAGTTAACGCAAAAATTATGGAAGTATTTAATGTAGATACTGATTTAATGACTTTAGATGAAGCTAAGGAATCAGGTGCTATGGCATTATTTGATGATAAGTATGGCGATAAGGTTAGAGTTGTAAGTGTTGGAGGATTCTCTAAGGAATTATGTGGTGGTACTCATGTTAATAATGCTGGTGAAATTGGTTTATTTAAAATAATTTCAGAAGCAGGGGTTGCAGCAGGGATTAGAAGAATAGAAGCTGTTACTGGAATAAATGCTATAAAATATCTTGAAGATAAGCAAAGATTACTAAAAGAAGCTTGCACAGCATTAAAGTGTAGCGAAAAAGATGTAGTTAAAAAGATTGTATCTCAAGGTGCTGAAATTAAGGAAAAGGAAAAAGAAATTACAGAGCTTAAGGGTAAGTTAGCTTCAGGAGTAGAAGATGAAATATTAGCTTCAGCAAAAGAAATAAAGGGTGTTAAAGTAGCTTCTTATGGAGTTGAAGGAATAGATGGAAATGCTTTAAGAGATCTTGGTGATAAGGTTAGAAACAAATTATCAAGTGGTGTTGTAATACTATTTAGTAATGTAGGTGGTAAGGTTAATTTAATAGCTATGTCTACTAAGGATGTATTAGATAAAGGTGTTCATTGTGGAAAGATAATTAAAGAAGTAGCTTCTATTGTTGGAGGCGGTGGTGGAGGAAGACCAGATATGGCGCAAGCTGGTGGTAAGAATCCAGAAAACATTAAAACAGCAGTAGAAAAAGCATATGAAGTAGTAGATTCTTTATTAAAGTAGTATTTATTGTTTAATTATTTATCTATATTATGTAGTTTTATATAATATAGATA
>NZ_JAWGSV010000289.1:0-3827 GCF_032552055.1 Clostridium sp.
GGATATATCCAAGCATACCTTTTATAGGTGGATTTGTAAAAGAAAACTTAAAAGATGGTGTTTATAAAAGATTTGAAAATAGTAAATGTGTAATTTATAAAGTTAGTATTAGCAATAATCAATATAATTTATTAAAAGAAGAACTTAACAAATTTATAAATAGTGATAAAAAATATGGATATAACTTAATTGGCCTTTTAGGTGTCGCTATTCAAAGACCTATTAAAAGAAATAATAGATACTTTTGTTCAGAATTTGTATCCCAGCTATTAATTAATAGCAATATTTACAATTCAGATAAATGTCCAAGCTTAATTAAACCAAGTGATTTATTAGAAATAAATCATAAGGAATTTATTTATGAAGGATTTATTAATAATTATAAAAATAGTATGGAAGAATTAATTTCATAGTCGGACTATTTATTAAAGTAAAATTTATTATGCATTTTATAACAATAAATTAATAATTTAAGTTATTAACAAAGGGGTTGCCACAAGAACAACCCCTTTGTTAATTTTATTAATATAATTCCGTAGTAATTTCTAATATAAGTTAGCTTTAAAAACTTTAGAAGGATTTTTTCATTAATCCTTAACTTCTCCTTATCAACTTTTCAGTCTTCTATAGTACACCTTCTTACTACTTGTCTTTATTTATAACCTTCTTAACCTTATTAAACATCTTATAAAGTTTAGGATTTTCAGCCTCTTCTTCTAGCTTTATTTTTAATTCTGTCATCTTCATAATAGGCTCTAGCATATACATTGCATCTTCATAGCCACTTTTAATCCTTAATCTTTTTGCCTCTCCATCTAAATTTAAAGTTCCATTAAGAATATTTTCATTTAAACTCCTTGGAAAAATTTCTATTATATGAGTATTTGGATATAACGATCTATCTACCCTAACTTCTCTAGATAACAACACTACTATTATAATATCACAATTCTCACCATATACAGGTTGAATAGGTGTATTATCTGCAACCCCTCCATCTATATACCTACCCCCAAATAACTCTGTAGCTTCATATATTAAGGGAAGAGATGCTGACGCAATAACTATTTCCTTACCTGTATCTTCATCATGATCACTAACGTTAAAATATTTCACCTTAAAGTCTGGCAGTTCTGTACAGGCTGCATAACAAACCTTTTTATTTTCTTTTACCTTTTCAATATTAAGGTATTTATTAATTATTTCTCTAGCACCGTCTTTAGATACTGCACCTTCATCTATTTTTTGATTCATATACTTTTTAGCTACATTCATATTTTTTGCACCAATAAATAGACCTAAGCCCTTTTTTATTAGTTCAAACTTACTAACAGGAATAAGCTTATCTATAGTGACTTCTTCCCATAATGCTTCAGCTGCAACCATATCATCTTGTGCAAATAAAACTGCGTTAAAAGCTCCTATAGATGTACCTGAAAAGACTTCTATGTACTTGTCTATACCAAGCTCCTTTAAGGCCTTAAAAACTCCAAGTTCATAAGCTCCCTTACCTCCACCACCTGACAATACTAAACCTATTTTCATAAAATCCCCTCTTTTTTTTACATTTCTATGTCTTTCAATTTATAATTTCTTTCATTATAAATTATTTAATTATTCTTCATTATATAATAATTAAATCCTTTTTGCTAATTATTACTTTTTAGATCTATATAAACCTTAAGAAATATTAATGTAAAAATAATATAATACCAATAATGAATATGTTATTATTAGTAAGTAATTTAATGAAAGGAGATAATTATGTTAAATTATGACGAAGAATTAGTTATACAGGAAGAAGTAACTATACAAGAAAAACTCCCCTTAAGAATAAAGAAAAAATTTATTGAAGGTATTAAGAACAAAGATTTTTTAATAACATTAGTAATCTTATTAATTAAATCTCTTATATTTATTATGCTTATATCAGATGATAAAGCAAACGGAGTTAACTTTAAGCAGGTATTTTATTCAATGCCACCATTCTTAGTTTGGATAACTGTGAACTCAGCCTTTTTATCACTAGGTTTATTCTTTAATGAAAAGGTTCAAAAATGGGCATTTTGGACTTTAAATTTATTATTTACACTTATTGTTATTGGTGACATGTGGTACTTTAGAAGTAATGCCGTATTTTTAAATTATCATATGTTTAAGATGACTAGTAATTTAGATAACTTAGGCAGTTCAATAATTTCTATGTTTAGAATGGTAGACATTTTATTTATTATAGATTTAGTAGTAATTGCTTTTAGAAATATAAGATTTAGAAAGACTTATACTAAATATAAGAGAAATGTAGTTGGTGGACTAGCTATCTTAGTAGTGAGCTTAATTTATCTTGGATATGCCAGGGTTAAAATAGATATTAGAAAGATATCCTTTGAAAACCAATATGTTTTTGTGAATTCTTGGGCTCCTAATCAAACACTGTCAAACTTAACGCCTATTGGTTACCATATATTTGATGCTTATAACTTCTATGAGCAATCTAAACCTTACATATTAGAAGCCGAAGAACTTGAAAATATTAAAGAAACCTTATCAAGTTTAAAAGAAAATAATCCTGATAATGAGTATAGCGGAATGATGAAGGGTAAAAACTTATTATTAATTCAATGGGAATCCTTAGAAACCTTTATAGTAAATCAAAAAATAGATGGGCAAGAAATAACACCTAATTTAAATAAATTACTTAATAACTCTCTATATTTTGATAATTTTTATGAGCAAACTCATAATGGGACAAGTTCTGATGCAGAGCTTATTACCAATACATCAGCATTCCCAGTAAGAGAGGGTTCAACATTCTTTAGGTATCCAAGTAATACTTATGATTATTCTCTACCTAATATATTTGAAAATATGGGATATACCACATTAGCATCTCATCCAGATCAAGGATCATATTGGAACTGGCTAATTAACCTTAAATCAATAGGATATGACACTACATTAGACTCTACCAATTATGATACAAGTGAACGAATAAATCTAGGCGTATCTGATAAGAGTTATTTAAAGCAATTTGGAGATAGATTAAAGGAATTAAAAGATCCATTCCTAGCATATACAATTACTTTAACAAGTCACTCTCCTTTTGAAATGCCTTCAGATGAAAAAGAGCTTATTTTACCCTCTAACTTAGAAGGTACTAAACTAGGCGGATATTTCCATTCAATTCACTATACAGATAAATACTTAGGTGAACTATTAAATGACTTATCAGAAAGTGGAATCTTAGATAATACAGTTGTAGCAATTTACGGAGATCATGAAGGGGTTCATAAGTTTTATGATGATGAGATAGCTAGTCTGAAAAACTTAGAACCTTGGATGGAAGTAAATAATAGAAAAATTCCTTTTGTAATTTATAATGAAGATATTGAAGGAAAAACTTTTTCAATGCATGGTGGACAAGTTGATACCCTTCCAACTTTAGCTTATCTTTTTGGAGCACCAAGGGAAGAGTATTCTAATCCATTAATCTTAGGAAGAAATTTATTAAATACTAATAAAGATTATGTTATTCTTTCAACTAGAGCACTCCTTCAAAATGGATTAAGTGAAGAAGATCAAAAGAAGGTAGAAAACCTATTAGATATAAGCGATAAAATGATAAGAGGAAATTATTATAGAGATGAGGCTGGTATTAATGAATAATAAAGTAATAAAAAAGATTTTAATAGTTATAATGTTTTTAATGCCGATAGTATCAATAGAAGCTCTTATTCCTTGGGCTCTTGCTTTATTCTTTATACATAGAAGTATAAAAAGATTTAAAATTAAAGAAGAACTTAAACCCATTATATTAAATACAATTT
>NZ_JAWGSV010000290.1:0-3814 GCF_032552055.1 Clostridium sp.
TAATATATCCTATGAGTAAAGTGGGGAAAAACTTAAATTATAAAAAAATAAGAAAAATATTTATAAAAAATATTAATAAGGAAGTGGGGACAATGAATAAAAAAGTTGGATTCATAGGTTGCGGAAACATGGGAAAAGCTATTCTTGGAGGAATTATTAATTCAGGTGAGATAGCACTAGAGAATATATTTGTATCTACAAGAAGTGAAGAATCAAAATCAAAGATAGAAGATGAGTTTAAAGTTAAGGCATCATTAGATAATAATGAAGTTACAGCGTTTTCAGATATATTATTTTTAGCTGTGAAACCAAATATATTTAAAGATGTATTAAAAGAAGTAAAGGATAATATAACTAAGGATACATTAGTAGTTTCTATTGCAGCAGGTGTAACTGTAAAAGATATAGAAAATATATTAGGACAAGATAAAAAGATAGTAAGAACTATGCCAAATACACCAGCTTTAGTCGGAGAGGCAATGTCAGCAGTTTGTTTTAATAAAAATTTAAATGATGAAGAGATAGATGATATTTGCAGTATTTTTAATATGTTTGGTAAATATGAAATATTAGAAGAAAAATATTTTCATGGTTTTATAGCTCTTTGTGGATCATCTCCAGCATATGTTTTTATGTTTATTGAAGCTATGGCAGATGCAGCTGTAAAGCTAGGAATACCAAGAAGCAAAGCTTATAAAATGGCAGAGCAATCTATTTTAGGGTCAGCTAAGCTTGCATTAGAAACAGGAAAACACCCTGGAGAATTAAAGGATATGGTTTGTTCACCAGGTGGAACTACAATAGAAGCGGTTATAGAATTAGAAAATAGCGGTTTTAGAAGTAGTGTAATAAATGCATTAGAAAAATGTGCAGAGAAATCAGAAAATATGTAATATAAAAAAATCACAGTATGATTACTTAATGAATAATTTATAAAGTATTGCATACTGTGATTTTTCATATGTTAATTGTATTATTTATAAATTTTTGAAATTCCACTTTTAATTGCAGCCTCTTTTACAGCATTAGCTACAGCTTTTTGAACATTTATATCAAATGCTTTTGGAATTATAAAGTCATAATTCAGATCATTATCATTTATTGAATTTGCTATAGCATTTGCAGCTGCAATTTTCATTTCTTCGTTAATATCTTTAGCTCTTACATCTAAGGCACCTCTAAATACTCCAGGAAATGCCAAGACATTATTTACTTGATTAGGAAAATCAGAACGTCCAGTTCCAATAACCTTAACACCAGCCTCTTTAGCAACATCAGGAAAAATTTCAGGTATTGGGTTTGCCATAGCGAATATTATTGCATCTTTATTCATAGTTTCAGCCATTTCTTTTGTAACTAAATTAGGTGCTGAAACACCAATAAAAATATCAGCATTTATTAATGCAGACTTTAAATCACCCTTAAGATTACTTTTGTTAGTTATTTCTGAAAGCTCTCTCATAGATGAATTTAAATTATCTATATCTTTATTAATTATTCCACTCTTATCACACATAAGTATATTCTTTGCTCCAAAGGAAACTAGTAGCTTGCAAATAGCTGTTCCAGCTGATCCAGCGCCATTAATAACTATTTTAGTATTTTCAATTTTTTTATTTACAAGTTTTAAGGCATTAATTAATCCTGCTAATACTACTATAGCAGTTCCATGTTGGTCATCATGAAAAACAGGAATATCTAACTTTTCTTTAAGCTTATTTTCTATTTCAAAACATCTAGGTGCAGAAATATCTTCTAAATTAATACCACCTAAGGATGGAGATATTCTTATAATAGTTTCAACTATTTCATCTACATTTTGAGTATTTAAAACTAACGGAAAAGCATCAACATCTGCAAATTCTTTAAATAGTATAGATTTGCCTTCCATAACAGGTAATGAAGCTAATGGACCTATATTACCTAAGCCTAAGACAGCTGTACCATCAGAAATTACAGCAACTGTATTCCACTTCCTTGTATAAGTATAAGCTGCATCAGGATTTTTATGTATTTCTCTACACGGCTCAGCAACCCCAGGGGTATAGGCTAAGGTTAAATCTTTTTCATTAGAGATCTTACAATTAGACTTAATTTGGAATTTACCTCTTAATTCTTCATGATACTTTAAAGACTCTTCATAAATATTCATAGAACTACTCCTTCTAAATTATACTAATATATTAATTATACGAACTATACTTAAATAATGCAAAAAAATATTCGATAAAATATTGAAAGTTTATTTTGACTTTGTTAATATGTATTTGTAAATTTATTTTATTAGAGAGGACTAAATATAAGTCCTTTATCAAGGAGGCAAACATATGTCAGCATTTGTTGTTTTAGGAGCTCAATGGGGAGATGAAGGAAAGGGGAAGATGACTGATTATCTTGCAGAAGAAGCACAGGTAATAGTTAGATTCCAAGGGGGAAATAATGCAGGTCATACTGTTGAAGTTGGCGAAAAACAATATAAACTTCACCTGATACCATCAGGAATATTATATGATAATAAATTAAATATCATAGGTAATGGAGTTGTCGTTGATCCAAAAGCCTTATTTACAGAAATAGATTACTTAGAAGGTGAAGGTGTTAAGGTTACACCAGAAAAACTTATTGTAAGTGATAGAGCGCATGTTATTATGCCATACCATAAAGTATTAGATAAGTTAAAAGAACAAGCTAGAGGAAAAAATGATATTGGAACAACTGGTAAGGGAATTGGACCATGTTATACTGATAAATTTGAGAGATCTGGAATTAGAATTTGTGATTTAATAGATGAGGAAACTTTTAAAGAAAAATTAAGGGAAAGTATTGAAGCTAAGAATAAATATATAGTTAATGTTTTAAATGGAGAAGCATTAAGCTACGATGATATTCTTACTGAATACTTAGAATTAGCTAATAGATTAAGACCATACGTACAAGATACATCAGTAAAGCTTTATGATGAAATCAAATCAGATAAAACTGTTTTATTTGAAGGAGCTCAAGGTATGTTACTTGATATAGATTATGGAACTTATCCATATGTAACTTCTTCAAACACTACTGCATGTGGTGTAGCAAGTGGTTCAGGGATAGGACCAACTATGGTTACTAATGCTGTTGGGATAGCTAAGGCTTATACAACAAGAGTTGGTAAAGGTCCATTTCCAACTGAGTTAGATAATGAAATTGGTGAATGGATAAGAGAAAAAGGACATGAGTATGGAGTAACTACAGGTAGATCAAGAAGATGTGGATGGCTTGATGCTGTTATTTTAAAAACAACAGTAAGAGTTTCAGGATTAACATCATTATGTGTTACTAAAATAGATACTTTAGCAGGCCTTGATAAACTAAAAATTTGTGTAGGATATAAATATGATAATAAGGTTATAGATTATTTCCCAGCAAGCTTAAAGGACTTAGCAAAATGTGAACCAATATATGAAGAGTTTGAAGGTTGGGGAGAAGAAGTAGCTGAAGCTAGAAGTTATGATGAACTACCTTTAAATGCTAAGAAATACTTAGAAAGAATTGAAGAGTTAACAGGAACTAAAATTTCTATAGTAGGTGTTGGTCCAAGAAGGGATCAAACTATTAGAGTTACAAAAGAACTATAGCATACATTAAACTGTCTTAAATTTAAAATAATAAATTTAAGACAGTTTTTATTTATAATACAAGAATGGTTAAGAGATATATGTAAGAATAATTTTAATAAGCTGTATAAGATTTATTATTACTTAATTTTAATGAAATACTTATTTTTATAGAGATATAAATATAGATTAAAATTAGGATAATTATAATAGAATAG
>NZ_JAWGSV010000291.1:0-3779 GCF_032552055.1 Clostridium sp.
AACTATAGACATAGATCCACAAGGGAATACTACTAGTGGATTAGGATTAGATAAGGGAAATTTAGAAATGTCTATGTATGATGTAATTACTTCTGATGCATCATTAAAAGATATTATTTTAAAAAGTGAGCTTATTCAAAATCTTTACATAGCACCATCAACTATGGAATTAGCAGGTGCAGAAGTTGAGATTATAGGAAAACCAAATCGTGAAGTAATATTAGCTAATAAGTTAAAAGAAGTTGAAAATGACTATGACTTTATTTTTATAGATTGTCCACCATCGTTAGGAGTGCTTACTATTAATGCACTTACCTCAGTACAATCTGTATTAATTCCTATACAATGTGAATTTTATGCTTTAGAAGGTGTTGGACAACTAATCAATACTATAAAATTAGTTAAACAATCACTTAATAAGGATTTGGAAATAGAAGGAGTAGTTATGACAATGTATGATTTCAGAACTAACCTTAGCAATGAAGTATTTGAAGAAGCTAAAAACTTCTTTAATGATAAGGTTTATAAAACAACTATTTCTAGAAATATTAGGTTAGCAGAGGCACCAAGTTTTGGATTACCGATAATGTTATATGATGAAAAATGTAAGGGAGCAGAAGCTTACAAAACATTGACAAAAGAATTTTTAAAGAGGCAAAAGTAGGTGAGTAATATGAATAAGAAATCAGCATTAGGAAAAGGATTAGGAGCATTAATTCCTAACGAAATACAAGATAATGATAATAATAAACCTTCTCTTATTTCTTTAAATTTAATTAAAAGTAATGATGAGCAGCCAAGAAAGACTTTTGATGATGAAAAAATAGCTGAGTTAGCTCAGTCTATTAAAGAACATGGAATAATTCAACCAATAATTTTAAATAAAAAAGATGAATGCTATGTAATAGTAGCAGGGGAAAGAAGATGGAGAGCTGCCAAACTTTTAGGACTAAACGAAGTACCTGCTGTTGTGATGGATTTAACTGATAAGGATATATTAGAAATATCATTGATTGAAAACATTCAAAGGCAAGATCTTAACCCTATTGAAGAAGCCCTAGCCTATAAAAAATTACTAAGCGACTTCAATCTAACTCAAGAAGAATTAAGTAAAAGGATAGGAAAATCTAGAGTAGCTATAAGTAATATAATTAGATTAATTGCATTATGTGATACTGTAAAGCAATATCTAATTGATGAAGTTATATCAGAAGGTCATGGTAGAGCACTGTTAGCTATTACTGATCCTAAACTACAAAGTGAAATTGCTCAAAAGGTAATAGATGAAAAGTTATCTGTTAGAGAGTTAGAGAAGTTAATAAAGCATCTTAATAACAACAAAGAAGAAAAGCTAGTAAAAAGGGAAGTTAATCCTTACTATAAAGATGTAACAGAAAGATTACAAAACTATTTTGGAACTAAAGTTAATATAAGTAATAAAAATAATAAAGGTAAAATTGAAATAGAGTATTATTCTGAAGAAGATTTACAAAGGATACTAGAAATAATTAATTTATAAGTGTTTCACGTGAAACATTCGAAAATAAATCAATAATGTTTCACGTGAAACATTATAGTGTTATTTCTCAATTTATTAGGAAGGGGCACTTATAGTGGAAAATATAATTAAAATAATAAATGAAAATTCAGCTTTTATTATAATAGGATTATTAGTTATAGTATTGCTACTATTAATAATGGTACTTACATTAATGAGCACAACGAAGAAACTTGAAAAAAAGTATAGAAAAATGATGCGTGGAGTTAATAATAAAAATCTAGAAGAATTAATAACTTCAAAGTTAGATGATATTGATAAAGCTATTGGAAAGTCAGAAGAAGCCTTAAATAAATGTGAAGTAATAAAAGAAGAAATAAAGGGATGTGTAAATAAAGTTGCCATAATGAGATATAAAGCATTTCCTGATGTGGGAAGTGATTTAAGCTTCTCAATAGCAATATTAGACTCTTATAATGATGGTGTACTGATAACTGGGATTTATTCTAGACATGATAGTACAACTTATGCAAAACCAGTTGATAAAGGCATTTCTAGATATGAGTTATCTGAAGAAGAGACTTATGTTTTAAATGAAGCAATTAATAAAAAATAATTAAAGGAGCTACAATGAAATGAACTATTGTTCATCACGAAGTAGCTCCTTTTTTTTATTAGTTTTAATAATGTGCTTTTCGTATAAGTTTAAAAAATAATGAATTCCTTTATAGATAGTATCAGATAAAAGCATAACAGTATAAAGCCTAGTATTTTGTAATGTTAAAAAATCATATTTACTAGATATATTTACTATGCCAGTAATGCTTAAATCACCAACAGAAGGTAGATTTCTATTAATTGCAGATCCAGGATAAACTGGTGTATTACTAATAAAAACTTTACCAATATTAATAGTTTGCCCTAAACAGGAATCAATAGCTATAATATAAGGATTTATAAAATTAGAATTTATTTTTAAAATTATGCTTTCTAGATTAAGAGAATGAACAGGATTTTCTAAAGAACCATAAAAAAATATATTTTTTGATTCAAATAATGAAGATATATTTTTTAATTTATATCCAACTAATGGTCCTAATGAATCACCAGTACATCTGTCTGTTCCAATACATAAAAAGATAATAGTTCTATTAGATTCAATCATATTAAGTAGAGATTTATAAAGATACTTTCCAACTTCGATATATGAATATTCAAAGGATGAGTCAAACTCTTTTTTTAAAATTTCCATAAAGAAACCTCCCTTATGTAATTATTGACATTAGGGGAGGTTAATATTCATTTTAAAATTTTATTTATTGAATCTATTGTATAATTAATGTCTTCAACAGTATTAAAGTAACTAATACTTAATCTAACTGTTCCATCAGGAAAACTTCCTATTGATTTATGTGTTAATGGCGCACAGTGTAATCCAGATCTATTTTTAATTCCATATTTATAATCAAGTTCATAAGAAAGTTCAGCAGTATCCATTTTCGTAGAGTTAAAGGATACACATGAAGTATAGTGAGGGGTGTTAAAGTCCTCATATAATTGTATATTTTTAATATCTTGTAAATTAGAAATTAATAAGTTTCTTAAATAAGAATTTTTTTCATATATACTATTAATCCCTTCTTTATTTATAAACTTAATCCCTTCGCTTAATCCAACAATCCCTGGCATATTTAAAGTTCCAGATTCAAATTTATCTGGAAGGAAATCAGGCTGTTCAAGTGAATAGGACATGCTACCTGTACCACCTAAAATATACGGATTGCAAATTTCATTAAGTTCATCTGTAATTATAAAGCCACCAATACCTTGAGGACCGAAAAGGCTTTTATGACCAGTGAAAGCTAATGCACTAAGATTTAACTTTGTAAAGTCTATATCTAAAACCCCTGCACTTTGAGCTGAATCTAATATAAAAAAGATATCGTTATCCTTGCAAAGTCTTCCTATTTCCTCTATAGGTTGAATAGAGCCTAAAACATTAGAAGCATGGGATAATATAATAAATTTAGTGTTTTTTCTAATAGCATTTTTTATATCAGTTACATTTATAAATCCAAATTCATTAGAATTTACAATAGATAATTCAATAAGGTTATTATTTTCTAATTTAAATAATGGTCTTAATACTGAATTATGTTCTATTGAGGAAGTAATAACATGATCTCCCTTTTTTAAGCATCCATTTATAAGTATATTTAGTGAAGATGTTATATTACTTGTAAATATAACATTACTTATGTTATTAAAATTAAAAAAACTT
>NZ_JAWGSV010000292.1:0-3767 GCF_032552055.1 Clostridium sp.
GATGTATATAGTATAATATAACTTATTAAGCGGTGAATCGAATAATGTGTATTAATTATGGAGGAATAGCTATGAAGGTAATAGAAATAAAAAATATTACTAAAGACTATGGCCAAGGAAAAGGAATATTCAATGTATCTTTTTCAGTGGAAAAAGGGGAGGTCCTTGGATTCTTAGGACCAAATGGAGCGGGAAAAACAACGACTATACGTCATCTAATGGGATTTTCAAAAGCTAATAAAGGAAGCTGTAATATTAATGGTTTAGATTGCTTTGAAAAGTCATCAGAAATTCAAAAAAATCTTGGGTATTTACCAGGAGAAATTGCATTTTTAGATGATATGACAGGAATTAACTTTATAAAGTTTATAGCTGAGATGAAAGGAATCAAGGATTTAACTAGAGCAAAGGAACTTATAGGAAGATTTGAATTAAATCCTAATAGTAAGATTAAAAAGATGTCTAAAGGGATGAAACAAAAAATTGGTATAGTGTGTGCATTTATGCAAGAGCCTGACATTTTAATTTTAGATGAGCCTACAAGTGGTCTTGATCCTTTAATGCAAAATGAGTTTATAAAGTTAATCTTAGAAGAAAAAGAAAGAGGAACTACCATATTAATGTCTTCACATAGCTTTGAGGAAATAGAAAGAACTTGTGATAGGGCAGCGATTATCAAAGATGGTAAGATAGTTTCAGTTGAAAATATAGCTACATTAAAGGAGTCTAAACAAAAAATATATAGTATTACTTTTGAAAATGAAGAAGTAGTAAAAGATTTTCTTAAAGAAGGATTTAAGATTAAAGATATTGATAAAAACAATGTAACTGTATTGGTAAAAGGAGATATTATGCCTTTAATTAAATCTTTAGGAAAATATAAAGTAGTAAGCTTAGAGTCTAAAGCTCAAAGTTTAGAGGATTTGTTTATGCATTTTTATGGAGGTGAAAACAATGATTAGTATTCCACTATTAAAGAGAGAAATTAAATCTAACTACAAACTTTTTATAATATTTGCAGCTGTACTTACTATGTATATTTCCGTAATTATTCCAATGTTTGATCCTGAAATTGGTAATGCTTTGGCAGAGTTTGAAAAAGCTATGCCAGAAATGATGGCGGCTTTTGGAATGAGTAATCCAGGTACTACTTTAATAGAATTTATGAATTCTTATTTATTTGGATTTTTATTTATAGTATTTCCAATGATTTTTGAAATAATAATTGCTAATAAGTTAATAGCTAGATATGTGGATAGAGGTTCCATGGCATATCTATTAGCTACACCCAATAAAAGAAGTAAGATTGCAGTAACTCAAGGAGTATTTTTACTACTAGCTGTCGGAGCTTTAGTATTATTTATTACTGTAGCTTCTATTACATCTAGCCAAATTTATTTTCCTGGTAACTTAGATATTAATAAATTTCTATTAATGACTTTTGGACTTTATTGCCTTCATATTGCAATAAGTGGACTAGGATTCTTTGCTTCTAGTATTAGTAATGATACTAAGCTTTCATATTCAATAAGTGCAGGAATACCAATCGGATTCTTTATAATTCAACTTTTAGGTAATATGGGTGGAAAGCTTGAAAACTTTAAGTATTTTACTATATTCTCATTATATGATACTGATAAATTAATTAATGGTGATTCAGCAGGTACATGGATGATATTGATTCTATTAGGTGCAGGTTTATTACTATATATAATAGGAATATTTAGGTTTAGTAAAAGGGATTTACCTTTATAAGGGGAGAAGGTTATATGGGGATAAATAATAAAAAAGTTGTAGTATTAGATTTTTATGCTTATGAAATTAGTTCATTAATATGCTATTTAGAAGAAATGGCTAAAAAGGGTTGGCTATTAGAAAGTATTTCAAATATGTATGCTAAATTTAAAAAGATTGAACCAAGGAATATTAAATATACTATAGATATAATAGGAAAAATTTCTACTTATGAAGAGTTAGATAAAGAAAGCCTTAAAGAATATAGGGATAAGAAGGAAAATGAGGGGTGGAAGTTTTTGTATGACTATAAGAATATGCAGATTTTTTATAGTGAATATAATAATGAAGACTTTGTAGAAATTTCGGAAGAGAAATGGAAGGTTAAAGAAATATTTAAAAATTCTATTTTTGAATTATTTATAAGAATGTTACCTATGTTGTTTTTAGCATTTAATCATTATATATCTATATTTAGAAGCGATGGTATTGATATATTTACAGAGAATGATAGGATTCTAGGTTTATTATTTGTAATAGTATATTTACTAATTCATTTAGTTGATTTAGTGAGGGTGTTTAAGTTTAAGGTATCTCCTTATAAAATAAGTACCTCTAGTATTTGGATTAAGTTTAAAAGTATAGGTATGGCATTAATATTTTTAATGTTATTTATATACGTAATTGCTTCTATTATTAAATTTAATTCAATAGATAATCGTATTGGAATAACTGTTATTTTGAGTTTTATTTTTATAGGAGCTATAATAGCCTTTATATATTACTTAGCAAATATTAATAATAAGAATATAAAGAAAAATACTACTATAGCCTCATTATTAATATTAATTGTTTCAATTGTACTAATTATCAATAATTTTATAGTTGACAATGATTCTAATAATACCAATAATTCAGTTGATAGAAAGGAACATGCTTTAAGCTTAAATGACTTTAATGATGAATTAATTAGCGATAAAGACTTATTTATTGATGAAAGTAGTAGCTTTTTAGCAAGTAAGATTTTTTACAATGCTTATGGTAAGAATATGCAGTTATCCTATGAGTTATTTGAAAGTGATTATGAATGGATAACTAAGTTAAACTTTAATAGAGTGATGAAGTGGTTTGAAAATCAAGACATAAAGTATAATGAAATAGAAACTAATCTTCCAGAGGATATTAAAGTATTAGTTAATGAAAAGGGAAGTAATTATTTTCTAGTTTCATCAAAAAAGATGATTGAATTAATAGGAGTAGAGGATATTAAGGATAAAGAAGATTTCTTTAATACTGTTTATGAGAAAATTTTTAGTTTATAAAATAGGAGTGAAGAAGTATGACTGAAAAAACTTGTCCAATATGTGGTGAAAAAATGAAGGAATATGAGTTTGCCTATGATAATAACCAGTATGGGAAGAAATATTATAAGTGTAGTGAATGTGGTCATAAAGAAAATACAATGCAATAGATAAATAGGAGAGATTAAAATGATTGGGTTTGATATGTTTTCTGGAATGTTTTCTATAGTATTTATTTTGATTATAGGAATGTTTATTTTTACTATTGCCAAAGGAATTAGTGAATGGTCTTCTAATAATAAACAACCAATTATACCTGTGGAATCAGTAATAACATCCAAAAGAACATCAGTTACACATCATCATCATAATACTGGGGACAATATGATGCATAATTCAACTTCAACTAGTTATTATGTAACATTTCAATTTGATAATGGTGAAAGATTAGAGCTAAAAGTTTCAGGAAGAGATTATGGATTAATGGCTGAAGGTGATAAAGGAGTATTATCTTTTCAAGGTACAAGATTTATAAGTTTTAATAGAAAGTAATTATAATTAAATAATGTAATAATTAAGGGAGAAACTTAGTGAGAGTTAAGTTTCTCCCTTAATATTTATAAGTTACCAATAAATTGTTTGAAAGGTGCATTCAAATAATAATAATAATAATAAATATAAATTAAGTTTACTGAGCAGAGTTTTTTTGCTTAACTTGTTGAATCTTTTGTG
>NZ_JAWGSV010000293.1:0-3758 GCF_032552055.1 Clostridium sp.
GCTTTTTTAGTGTACAGTTTATTAATTAATTCACAAACAATTAAAAGGTAAAATGTGTATGTATTTGGAATGATAATTTGTGAAGAGAAAATTTTTATATGACTTTATTTTCAAAATAAAAAAATCATATGAATTATTTTAGCATTTTGAAAATTAAAAGCGGATTAATTTGTCAATAATTACAATGTAAGGATAGTATTAATGTAAAATAGCAAATGTTTTCAGAATAAATTGACAATAAATATTATTAGTTTTACAATAATAATTATTAAGAAAGATGGGAAATTTATTAATTCTATTTATTCTTATAATTATTTGCAGCATGAGTTTTAGCTTTTATATATAAACGAAAATGTGTTTTGAATTTAATAAAGCACTAAATAAAAGGAGGCAAGGGTATGTTTTTTAAGACTACAGACCAACATGAAGCTTTTCGTGCAAAAATCAGAGAATTTGCAGAGGCAGAAATAAGACCACAGGCATTTTTGTGGGACAAGGAAAACATTTTTCCAGAAGAAGTTGTTAAAAAATTAGGTGAAATGGGTGTTTTGGGTACTCCTTATCCAAAGGAATATGGTGGATTAGGTAGTGATGTTATAAGTTATGCTATCGCTGTAGAAGAGCTTTCTAGAGTAGATGGAGGAACAGGGGTTATTTTATCAGCTCACGTATCTTTAGGAAGTTATCCAATATTCGCATTTGGAACTGAAGAACAAAAACAAAAGTATTTAGTGCCATTAGCTAAGGGAGAAAAAATAGGTGCATTTGGGTTAACTGAACCTAATGCAGGTAGTGATGCAGGTGGAACTGAAACAACTGCTGTCCTAGAAGGAGATTATTACATCTTAAATGGTGGAAAAATATTTATTACTAATGCAGATAAGGCTGATACATATGTTGTATTTGCTGTAACTACACCTGATATAGGGGTAAGAGGAATTAGTGCGTTTATAGTTGAAAAAGGTTGGGAAGGATTTACTTTTGGTGATCACTACGATAAGATGGGTATCCGTTCTTCTTCAACAGCTGAATTAATATTTAATAATGTTAAGGTTCCAAAGGAAAACTTATTAGGAGAAGAAGGAAAAGGCTTTGGTATAGCTATGCAAACACTTGATGGTGGTCGTATAGGGATAGCAGCTCAAGCATTGGGAATTGCTCAAGGGGCATATGAAAATGCTTTAGAATATTCTAAGGAAAGAGTTCAATTTGGAAAACCTATAGCTCAACAACAATCAATTTCCTTTAAGTTAGCAGATATGGCAACTAAGTTAAGAGCTGCAAGACTATTAATATATAGTGCTGCAGATTTAAAAGAAAATCATGAGGATTATTCTATGGAGTCTGCAATGGCTAAGATGTATGCTTCAGACATATGCTTAGAAGTAGTTAATGATGCATTACAAATATTTGGTGGATCAGGATACTTAAAGGGTATGGAAGTTGAAAGAGCTTATCGTGACGCTAAAATTTGTACTATTTATGAGGGAACTAATGAGATTCAAAGAGTAGTAATTGCATCTCATATAATAGGAAAGATGCCAAAGGGTGATAAGAAAAGTAAGAAGAAAGCTGATCCATTAACAGGTGCTCGTAAAAAGGTTATCTTTAAGGAAAATACAGCTAAAGAAAGTGTAGACAAGCTTGTAGAGGCGTTAAAGAAGGATGGATATGACTTTACTGTAGGAATTGACATAGATACCCCAATATCTAAGTCAGATCGTGTTGTTAGTGTAGGTAAGGGTATTGGAGAAGAGAAAAATATGGAACTTGCAAAAGCTCTAGCTATTCAAGTTGGTGCCTCTATTGGATCATCACGTCCTGTAGCTGAAACATTGAAGTATTTACCTCTAAACCGTTACGTTGGAATGTCAGGACAAAAGTTTAATGGAAATCTTTATATAGCATGTGGTATATCAGGTGCTGGACAACATCTAAAAGGAATTAAGGATGCTACCACTATTGTAGCTATTAATAATAATCCTAATGCTCCAATATTTAAGAATTCAGATTACGGTATTGTTGGTGATATTATGGAAATAATGCCGCTGTTAACAGCTGCGTTAGATAACGGAGAACCTAAGAATGAAGCTCCTCCTATGAAGAAGATGAAGAGACAGGCTCCTAAGAAGGTTGCACCTAGTTGGAATACTTATGTATGTAGTGGTTGTGGATATGAATATGATCCAGCAGTAGGTGATGAAGAAAGTGATATAGCACCAGAAACTCTATTTAAATCTCTTCCAGAAGAATGGATATGTCCGGATTGTGGTGAAGAAAAATCTAATTTTATAGAGGTTTAATCGGTATCAAAAGTTAAAATTTTATAGTCAAAAGGAGGATTAATTATGTTTTGTGTAAGAAAAGTAACTGAAGACCTTTATTGGGTAGGCGGTAATGATAGACGTCTTGCTCTATTTGAAAATATTCATCCAATTCCAAGAGGGGTTTCATATAATTCATATTTATTATTAGACAAGAAGACAGTATTATTTGATACTGTAGACTGGTCAATATCTAGACAGTTTATAGAAAATATTGAAGCTGTTTTAAAGGGTAGGAAATTAGATTATTTAGTTGTAAATCATATGGAGCCAGATCATGGAGCTTCTATTGAAGAGATAATTATACGTTATCCAGAAGTTAAAATTATTAGTACAGAAAAATCATTCTTATTAATGAGACAATTTGGTTTTAATATTGATGGTAGAGAAGTAGAAGTTAAAGATGGGGATACAAAGTCCTTTGGTAAACATGAAATTAAGTTTATAACTGCACCAATGGTCCATTGGCCAGAAGTTATGGTTAGTTTTGATACTAAGAATGGAGTTCTTTTCTCAGCTGATGCCTTTGGATCTTTTGGAGCATTAGATGGAAAATTATTTAATGATGAAGTGAATTTTGAACGTGATTGGATTGATGATGCTAGAAGATACTATACTAATATAGTTGGTAAGTATGGACCTCATGTACAATCATTACTTAAGAAAGCAAGTACTCTCGATATTAAAATGATTTGTCCATTACATGGTCCAGTTTGGCGTACAAATTTAGGATATTTTATAGACAAGCATGATAAATGGAGTAAATATGAGCCAGAAGAAAAGGCTGTAATGATAGTATATGCATCAATGTATGGAAATACAGAATCAGCTGCTAATGCACTAGCAACTAAATTCGTTGAAAAGGGAATAACTAATATAGTTATGTATGATGTATCAAATACTCATGTATCCACATTGATTGCTGAAACATTTAGAGTTAGTCATATAGTTTTAGCTTCAGTAACTTATAACTTAGGTATATATCCATTAATGCATAATTATTTAATGGATATGAAGGCACTTAACCTTCAAAACAGGACTTTTGCCTTAATAGAAAATGGATCTTGGGCAACTAAGTCAGGTAAACTAATGGGAGAATTCCTTGATGGAATGAAGGGGATGGACATATTAGATGATAAGATGTCATTAGTTTCTTCTATGAAGGAAGATAATGTTGTAGATATGGATACACTTGTTGAAGGTGTTATCGAATCTATGAATAAATAGTGCATTACCTTTATATAGTACTTAAAATAAAGAAATCTGCGATATTATATCGCAGATTTTTTTTATTGTATCTACTTTAACAAAATTACAGTTATTATACAGATTTGCATATATTTATGCTTTAATATAATACATAGAATATATTATTAAGGGCAATGCTTAAATAAAGCTTGGCTACTTATTAGAAAGAAATAAAAAATATTATAT
>NZ_JAWGSV010000294.1:0-3750 GCF_032552055.1 Clostridium sp.
CTATATAACTAAATATTTTATCTATTTATAATTTATACAAAAACTATATATTTATTTTATCATTATTATAGCTATAAATATCTATACTTAATTCCTAATTGTGATATAATTTTATAGAACTTATTCAGGAAGGAGCTATATTATGGCAAGTAAGTTTTATTTACATAAAGGAAAAAATAAGAGAGCTGAACAGGGCAGACCTTGGATATATATTGATGAGATAAATGAATATGATGGTGACTATGAAAATGGTGATATAGTTGAGGTTTATAACCATAAAGGATTCTTTATAGGCAAAGGCTATATTAATGATAGAAGTAAAATAACGATTAGAATAATGACTAGAAATTTAGAAGAAGAAATTGATTATGATTTCTTTAAAAGAAGATTTGAAGCTGCCTATGATTACAGAAAAACTGTTATAGACACTTCTTCTTGTAGACTTATCTTTGGTGAAGCTGACTTTTTACCAGGTCTTACAGTAGATAAATTTGAAGATTACTATGTAATTCAAATATCTACATTAGGAATGGATCAGTATAGGGATATTGTAGTAAAAATATTAGTTAATGAATTTGGTGCTAAAGGTGTTTATGAAAGAAGTGATATTAAGACTAGAGAAATCGAAGGTCTTGAACAAACTAAAGGCTTCTTAACTGAACCTTTTGATACTAACATTGAAATTGTTGAAAATGGTGTTAAATACATAGTTGATTTAGAAAACGGTCAAAAGACAGGTTTCTTTTTAGACCAAAAAGAAAATAGAGCAGCTATGCATAGAATTTGTAAGGACAGAGATGTATTGGATTGCTTTACTCATACAGGATCTTTTGCATTAAATGCAGGAATCGCTGGAGCTAAATCTGTTTTAGGTATTGATGTATCTCAACATGCCATAGATTGTGCTACAAGAAATGCAGAACTTAACAACTTACAAGATACTGTTAAATTTGAGTGTCATAATGCTTTTAATGTTCTTGGAGATTGGTCAAGAGAAGGTAGACAATTTGATGTAGTTATCCTAGATCCACCAGCCTTTACTAAATCAAGAAATACAATTAATGCTGCTATTAGAGGATATAAAGAAATAAACCTTAGAGGTTTAAAAATGGTTAAACCAGGCGGCTACTTTGCAACTTGTTCTTGTTCACATTATATGAGTGAAGAGCAATTAAAGAAAACAGTTCTAGAAGCAGCTCATGATGCTAGAAGAACCTTAAGACAAGTAGAAGTAAGAACTCAAAGTTCAGACCATCCAATATTATGGGGTTCAGATGAATCTTATTATTTAAAGTTCTTCATATTCCAAGTAGTTTAAACTTAATCAAGTAAATTAACCTTAATATAAATGGGCTGTTTCACTAAAACAGCCCATTTTGTAATTATTCCAGAATTACCAAAAATATTTTTTTCAAAACTCTTTAGAAGTTTTTACATTAATTTTTAATTATATATCAGCGCCTTTTATAGTAATCCTTTTTCTTCAAAATAAGCTTCTACTTCAAGCCAATTATTTACACGGCTATAATCGTAATCCTTATCTAAATTATGATAAGCTGAGAATAATAATCCCTTACCAGAAAAAACACTTAAGTTTTTAGGAGAATCATCAATTAAATAATCTGTATTAATAATAGACTTATCACCACAAAAAACATAATGCCTCTTGTCAATAAATGGGAAATTACTTTTCAACCAATCAATTTTTCCATCAATGCTATTAGAAAAATGCATAGCTGCTGTTACAATAAATATTTCATGCTTCTTCGCTAAGCGCTCAATAACTCTCTTAGCATCTGGCATAACCTTCATATCTCTAAAAAAATCAGCATTATTCCTTATAAATACCATGGCATCCTCATATTCGGGATACTTTTGTGTTACATATCCATGACCAACCTCTTCTTGAGTAACCTCTTTATTAAATAACTTATTAAATGTTCGCAAATCCTTCTCAGAAAAATCTGCAATTACATCGTCCATATCTATGGCAATCCTCATTTGTAATCCCCCTTACCTTTTTATTATGAGTTAACACTTATATAATAACTTATAATAAAGGAAAATTAAACCATGACTGAAATGTTTTCATAGTATGCTTATCTAATAAATTCTTTAACTATTGTTTTATTTTGCTCAGCAAAATAATGAAAAATTAATAAAATGCTACTCATTTTATGACATATACTCTTCAGCAAGGATTGCATACATAGAGTAATCGCTTATACCTTGATTATTTATATCAGCTTGTCTCATTGTTCCCTCATATTTCATTCCACATTTCATCATTACCTTGCCTGAATTAGGATTATTAGGGTCATGTCTAGATTCTACCCTATTTGCACCAACTTCCTTAATCAAATAATGAATTACAGCTTTTAATGCTTCCGAAGTCACACCCTTATTCCACCATCTTCTACTGATGCAATAGCCTATATGAAACATATTTATTTCTTCATCTTTATCCACTACACTAATACATCCTATAGGTTCATTCCTATTTTCTTTTAAGGTAATTGCCCATTGATAAAAGTCATCTTTATCATAGCTATTTACCCAAGCTTTAAAGACACTTTTTGTTACCTCTGCATCTTTATGAGGAGGCCACGTTAAAAACTTAGTAACCTCTGGATCAGATGTCCAATTCTTATAAGCAGCTTCAGCATCTTCTACTTTAAATTTTCTTAAAATTAATCTTTCAGTCTCAATGGTCTTCGTTCCTAAATTCTTCATAAATCCACCTCAAATCTAATTATTTTTATGAGTCATACTCTCTTCTACATGAATTTTCATTATTAAACTAATGTTTTATAAGATAACGAAAATCTATAGTCTTCTGTATTTTTTTAGAGCTATTGAATTTAATATAATAAACACTATTGCATAAACAGTTAAAATTAATAAGTCTAATGATATATCACTTAAAGATGAACCCCTAAGAACCACTCCTGTTAATGCATCAGCTGCATAAGTTAATGGAAATACCTTTGATAACCCTTGTATCCATATTGGAGATTCTCTTAATGAAAATAGCCCACAAAACAATATTTGAGGAACAATCACTATTGGTACAAACTGTATTAATTGAAATTCATTTTTTGCAAATGTTGAAAGCAAAGTTCCTAAAGAAAGTGAGCCAGCAGCCAACAATATATTTATTAAGAGTACTAGTAAAGGACTTCCCTTAACAGTTATTCCAAGTACATATATCATAAAAATTTGTATAATTATTGTTTGTACAATTACAAACACTCCAAATCCTAAGAAGTATCCCATTACTATTTCCATTCTCTTTATTGGAGTAGCCATTAATCTTTCTAAGGTTCCACTTATTCTCTCTCTTAAGAAGGCTATACCTGCTAATAAGAAAACAAAGAAAAATATAAAAAAACCCATCATCATTGGTGCTATAGAATCAAATGTAGTCATATCAGATGATCCATTTATATAGCTAAACTCATTATCTAACATCTTAATACCCATGTTAGATAAATTTTCATTTCCTGATATCATATCCTTCGAATAATTACTAAAAGCAGTAGAAACAGCTTTTTGTACAGCTGAATTTATACTCATTTCACTTCCTTCTACTGTTGTTATTAAATCCTCATTCTCCATTTGAATTAAGGCATCATACTCTCTATCTTTTATTTTTTCTATTAAAGCTTCTTTTGAATCGCTACTTTCATAGACTTCACCTTCATTTTTTATTTCATTAATTAATGTTATTGGAATATTGCTATTACTATC
>NZ_JAWGSV010000295.1:0-3740 GCF_032552055.1 Clostridium sp.
TGTATATGCTAAAGAAATAAATAAAGAGTTAAATAATGCATTAGCAATAAAAGATAGTAGTTTAATGAAAAAAATTATTCCAGTAGCTTTATTAATTATTTTAAGTATATTTATAGCTGTTTTTATTAAAGATAAGGTTAGTAATAAATATAATGAAGATAATATAAAAGCTGAAGATGCACAAAATAATATAGAAGTTAATAATTCTCATAATGAAAATAATAGCAACCAAACTAATGGCGAAAATGTCAATAATGAAGAAATTAATAATGAGAATAGAGAAGAAACTTCAAAAAAAGAAGACAAGGGTGAAGAAATAGAAGTTTTAACTGAAGAGAAAATTAAAGAAAGTTATATAAAGGCATCTAGTTATTATGAAGATAATAAGATAGAAGAAGCAAAAGTACTATTAGAAAAAGTATTACCAAGTGCTGAAAAAAGTCACCTAAGAGATGATATTATGTTTTTATTAGCATCTACTTATGAAAATATAAATGATGTAGATAAGGCTATTAATTACTATGATGCTTATATAGAAGAATATGAAGATGGAAGCTACATACAAGAAGCTTATTATAGAGCTGCTTTAATTTATAAAGATAGAAATAATGAAAAAAGTAAAACTTATGCCCTTAAGCTTAAAAATAATTATCCAAATTCTATTTATAATAATAGCAAAATTCAAGAGATTATAAGTTCATAGGAGGCAATAGAATATGATAAAGGTTATAAAGAAAGTTAAAGTATATGCTCCTGAATATTTAGGAGTTAAAGATGTAGTAATATCATCAAATAAAATTGAAGGAATATATGATGATTTAGATGTACCAGAAAACTTTATTAATATAGAAGTAATAGATGGAAAAGGGAAATTATTATTCCCAGGATTTATAGATAATCATGTTCATATTAATGGTGCTGGAGGAGAAGGTGGCTTTAATATGAGAACTCCAGAACTAAAGTTATCATCATTAACAAAGGCAGGAATTACTACAGTAGTTGGATGTATTGGAACAGATGGAGTTTGTAGAGATATGGCAAGTTTAATTGCTAAGACAAAATCCCTAGAAGCAGAGGGTATAACTGCTTATTGTTATACGGGATCATATGAGATTCCTGTAAAGACTTTAACAGGAGAAATAAAGAAGGATATTATGTTAATAGATAATATAATAGGAATAGGTGAACTAGCTATTTCAGATACAAGAAGCTCTCAGGCTACCTATGATCAATTAATTCAAGCTATAGCACAAGCAAGAGTTGGGGGGCTTTTATCTGGAAAGGCAGGTATAGCAAATATACACTTAGGAGATGGTACAAGAAAGTTAGGATATTTATTTAGATTAGCTGATGAAACAGAACTACCAATAACTCAAATTTTACCTACTCATATAAATAGAAATGGAGATTTGTTTAAGTCAGGAGAAGAGTATATAAACAAAGGTGGATATATAGACTTTACAACAAGTACTCCAGAAAATCAGTTAGCACCAGGAGAATTATCAGCAAGTGAGGCTTTAAGTATATTAATAAAGAATAAGGCCAATGTAGCTAATGTAACCTTCTCTTCAGATGGAAATGGAAGTATGCCTATATTCGATGAAAAGGGTAAATTAATTAAAGTAGGAATATGCTCTGTTGCAAGCCTTTATGAAGAAGTTAAAAAATGCATTAAGACATATAATATAGAAATAGAAGAAGCACTTAAAGTAATTACTTCAAATGTAGCTAAGGTATTAAAGCTTAAGAATAAAGGAAGCATAGAAATAGGAAAAGATGCTGATTTAGTATTAGTAAAGGAAGATTCCTTAGAAATAGATACTGTAATAGCTATGGGGAAATTAATGGTTAAAGAGGGAGAAGCAGTAGTTAAAGGAACTTTTGAAGAATAAAAGAGTATAAAGTTAAGTGATATATGATATTGATGCTATTTAATATACAATATACTTTTAATAAGAAAATCCTCAGAGAAAAAAATCTGAGGATTTTCTTATAATCTAAAAGTCTTTAAAAAACAAACATTAAAAAATAAATACTTAAAAATTAAATTTTATTTTAATAACTTGGATCAAATTACATCTATAATTATTTATTTTTAATTATTAATTTTTCATTGAAACTGACATAGTCAGCTACTAGTATGTGTTAAAAAATAAGTGTTGCCCTATGGTTTTACTATTTGTTTTCTGAACATCTTGCATCCATGAACAAGTTGCTATAGAAGGGTTGTAGAAGAACAGAGCTTCATTTGTTGGATCATTACCTTTTATAGCATCATACACAGCACTATAGCATTCTTCAGTAGGAATTACATTGATTTCTCCATTAATTACACAAGAAAATGCATTAGGTTGAAGTACGACTTCGTTTATTGTATTAGGAAAACCTGGGCTAAGTACCCTATTTAAAATAACAGATGCAACTGCAATCTTACCCTCATAGGGCTCACCTTTACTTTCAGCATAGACTATTTTGGCCATTAAATTTACATCTTCCTCAGTTAAGTAAATTAAGTTATTATCGTGGTTAAAAACTTCTACCACATCATTATCAGTCATATTTATTAATTCAAAATTCAATTTCATACTTATGTTATTATTTTTTAGATTATATACGTTACTAGCCGCATATGATATAGTATTTGCTGAAAATAAAAGGGTTATTAATAAAATAAAGCTTCTTAATATTTTCATAAATAACCTCCTTTTGGATAACTAAATAATCCAAAATTTATTATTACCAAAAGAGAGAAAGTTATACTACATTTTATTTAATTTATTTATAAAGACTTCAAAAGTAGTTAAAAGATTTTCTCTTTTTGATGAAGCTTCTTTATATTTTTTATTAATCTCTTCTTCTTTATTACCAGTAGTTTTATCTAATATAACAGCTTCTTTAATAGCTATTAAGTACGGATTATAGGCATTTAAATATTCCTTTAAAGCTTCATAAGTATCCATACGACCTTCTGGAACTGATATTCTAGATAAAGCTTTTTCTAAATCTTCATATAACTTTTCTTTTTTATAAATATCGTCAATTATAACTTCTAAGTCTCTGTTATCTTCCTTTATTTTATTTATTGCTGGACTTAAATCTTCATTTAAGTAGGTAAAATCATTTTTAAAGCTCTCTAGTTTATATACAAATTCTTTTTCTATAGAATCTTTAAATTGAGTGTCTCTGTTAATTTTCACTAATGTATTTAAATAACCATAATAATTATTAAAAAAGCTTAAGGTAGAGTTGGAAAATCTAACATTAACATTTTTAGAACTTAGACTTTCATAATTACTTATACATTGATTTTTTAAATTATCGAAATTAGTTAATATGTCATTACTAGTAATTGAACCAGGACTAGCTAGTAAATTTAAAGAGGTATCGTATAGGTTAATAGTAGAGTCTACTGAAGTCGATAAAGCATCTTTAATATCAGAATTATTAATAGAGGTAGCATCTATTTCTGAAACCCTGAAAGATAATTCTCTTAATGAAGTAAGACCTTCAGAAAGATTAGAAGAAGCCTTTGAAGTATCTATACTTAAGTCATTTACACTATCTGATAGAGATAAATTGATATTATTTAATTCTTTACTAATCTGAGTTAACTCCCTTTTTGCTTTAAAATCTTTAGAATTAAAAACTAATAAAAATAATGAAATAGAAATAATAAGTACACCTGCAATAGCTGAAATTACCAAGGTTTTATGCTTTTTTAAAATAGCTATAAGTAGAAC
>NZ_JAWGSV010000296.1:0-3671 GCF_032552055.1 Clostridium sp.
GCATAATGATGATTTTACAACTATGGAATTTGTAATTGCAGTGTTGAATATAATTTTTAATAAAAATATAGAGGAAGCGAATAATATAATGATGGAAGTTCATAAAAAGGGTACTGGAGTAGCAGGTGTTTACCCTTATGATATAGCAGTATCAAAAGCAAATAAAGCTATGATGATGGCAAAGGAAGAAGGATTTCCATTTAAACTTACAGTAGAGGGGGATTAACATGGATATAAGTAAGATAGTAAGAGATGTATTACTTAGAGCTTATAGTATAGCTAAGGAAAATAATAGTGAATACGTAACTCCAGAGCATTTACTTTTAAGTGCTTTAGAGGAAAATAGCTTTAAAAATGTAATATTAAGATTAAATGCTGATATAGATGAATTAAAAGGCGATTTAAATAAATATATTGATGAATATATAGATAAACAGGAAGATGGAGAGCCAGAAGAAAGCTATGGTATAAAAAATATATTAATAGTATCAACTCAGCAAGCAGCATTTAGTGAAAGGAACTTTGTAGCATTAGAGCATATAATTTCTGCTTTATATGCATTGAAGGATAGTCATGCTGTTTATTATTTAGAAAAGCAAGGAATAGATAAGCAACAGTTACTATTTGAGTTATCTCATAATAAGTTAGAAGAAGAAAATCTTGCAAAGGATGCAATAAAAATTATAAAAGTAAATAAAGAAGAGCCTTCAAAAGAAAAGAGTATAGTTCATACTTATTGTAGAGAGTTAACAGAGTCTATTGAAGATGATGAATATCCTTTAATAGGTAGAAAGGATATTATTGATAGAACTATCCAAATTTTATGTAGAAGAACTAAGAATAATCCAGTTCATATTGGAGAGCCTGGAGTGGGTAAAACTGCTATTACTATTGGGCTTGCAAAATTAATAAGAGAAGGTAAAGTGCCAGATAAGCTTAAAAATGCTAAGGTATTCTCATTAGATGTAGGTGGTTTACTAGCAGGAACTAAGTATAGAGGTGACTTTGAGGAAAGAATAAAGCAAGTACTAGATGAAATAAAAACTTATGAGAATCCAATAATTTATATTGATGAAATTCATAATATAGTTGGAGCAGGGGCTTTAAATGGTAGTTCTTTAGATGGTGGAAATCTTATTAAAGGGTATTTATTAGAAGGAAAAATTAGATTTATAGGGGCTACTACTTATGATGATTATAAGAAGTATTTTGAAAAAGATAAGGCTTTAGTTAGAAGGTTTCAAGTTATAGAAGTTAAAGAAACTTCAATTAAAGAAAGTATTGATATATTAGAAGGACTTAAGGAAGGTTTTGAAGCTTATCATAATGTTAAATATACAGAAGAAGCTTTAAGTGCGGCCGTTAATTTAAGTTCAAAATATATGAATGATAAATTTTTACCTGACAAAGCTATAGATATTATAGATGAAGCAGGTGCTTTTTTAGATATTAATAGAAAGAAATATAAAAATGGAATAGTTAATGAAGCTGTAATAGAAGAAATAATATCTAAAACTTGCCATATACCTAAACAAGTAGTAGAAAATACAGAAGTTAAATCTCTAAAGATATTAGAAAAAGAACTTAAGAAAAATATTTTTGGTCAGAACTTAGCAGTAGAAGAAGTCACTAAGTGTGTAAAAATGTCTAGAGCTGGCTTAAATGATGAAAATAAGCCAATAGCTTCAATGCTATTTGTAGGTCCAACTGGAGTAGGTAAAACTGAAATAGCTAAGGTTCTATCAAAAACTCTTGGAATTGATTTAGTAAGATTTGATATGAGTGAATATGGAGAAAAGCATGCAGCTGCTAAATTAATAGGATCTCCTCCAGGGTATGTAGGATATGAAGAAGGCGGACTTTTAACTGATACTATTAGAAAGAAGCCTAACTGTGTATTACTTTTAGATGAAATTGAAAAGGCACATCCAGATATCCTAGGAGTATTACTTCAAGTAATGGACTATGCAACATTAACAGATAATAAAGGTAGAAAAGCTGACTTTAGAAATACAATTATCATTATGACATCTAATGCTGGTGCAAGAGATATAGGTAAAAATCTTGTAGGCTTTGGTAGAGAAAGTTTAAATTTAAATGCTATGGATGAAGAGGTAAAAAGAAGTTTTACACCAGAGTTTAGAAATAGACTAGATAAGATTATAGTATTTAATCAAATTACTAAGGAAATGGCTTTAGATATTACTAAGAAAGAAATAAGTAAGTTTAAAGAAAAATTAAAGGAAAAGAATATCGAAATAACAATTAGTAATAAAGTTTTAAGCTATATTAGTAATAAGGGTTTATCTAAGGAGTTTGGTGGAAGAGAAATAAAGAGAGTAATAAACTCAGAACTTAAGACCTTACTTATAGATGAAATATTATTTGGAAAGTTATCTAATGGAGGAAAATGCTCCATAGGATTAAAGGATAATAAATTAGTAATTAAATATTAGAATATATAGAGGAGCTATCTATCAGGTAGCTCCTTTAATACTTTAATGATGCTGTCGCACAAGGACCCAAATTAATTTTTCATTCTTCATTTTTCATTGTACGACAGCACATTTATATTATACAATATAGTAGTATCTATGTACTGATGGGAGGGAAGTAACTTGATTTTAAAATATTTTATTTTAATCTGGGGTATAATAGAGGTTTTAATGGGAGGATTTGTAGCTATAAGAAAGAAACTTTCATTTTTAGAAGGAGTTATAGACAGTTTTTCCTATATAAATAATAAATTTGATATTTCAAAGGTGAAGGATATAAAGAATTTTTCTAGGTGGATTGGAGAAACTGTATTACTAGAAGGTGGTTTATATGTTTTCTTGGCATCTGCTTCTATATATTTTAAATTGAATAACTTTATAGTATTATTATTTATAGCTGTAATTGAAGTTTTTTTCTTTAAGACTATTATAAAAGGGGCTTTAAATTTTATAGAGGAATAATAGAGGATAATATGGAGAATAAGGATTATATATATGAAAACTATTTAAATATGGCAAGAAATTTTGTAAGTAGTAAAGATTATATTAAAGCATTAAAGTTTTATAAAAAAGCCTATAAATTTGATGAAGGACAAAAAGATATTGAATTGATTTTAGATATGGCTTTATTATATGATAAATTAGGATTTAAGGAATTAGCTGAAGAAAAGTATAGAAAAATTATTGAAATTGATTCTAGTGATGCAAGGGCGTATTATGGAATTGGTGTAATATATGATGAGCTAGAAAATTATAAAGAAGCAATAAAATATTACAATCTTGCGATAGAAATTGATAAAACTTATGATAGAGCATATTTTTACTTAGCTAATGCATATGATGAATTAGGGAATAAAGAAGAGGCTATAAAAAATTATAAACTTACTTTAGATTTAGTTCCAAAGGATTTATGGGCAAATGCAAACTTAGGAAGTATTTATGAAGAAATTGGAGATTATAATAAAGCATTATATTATATGGAAAAGGCATTAGAAACTAGTCCTAAGCATTATAAAATATTATATAACATGGGAGTAATATATAAAGCCTTAGGAAATTATGAAAAAGCAGAGTTTTATTATAGAGAGTCAATAAAGGAAGATAAGGAATATTCTTTTAGTTATCTAAACTTATCTATAATATATAAAGAAGCTGGGAAATATAGTAAAGCAATAG
>NZ_JAWGSV010000297.1:0-3641 GCF_032552055.1 Clostridium sp.
ATAGTAATTGGATCGGCAATTATTTTTTCATTATCAAGGATATATGGAAGAATGTTCGTTGAAAAGTTTGTAAATAAAAAGCTTATAGAGAAGTATGAGAATTTGATTAATTCACCTAAAGGTGAAAGTGTAATTTTCTTAATGTTACTACTTCCTTTTTTTCCAGATGATGTTATTAATTTTATAGTTGGTATTAGTAATATGAGTTTCAAGAAATATTTTGTTATACTAATGCTTACTAGACCTTGGGAGATATTACTTGCATCAGCTTTAGGATCTGCAAGTCTAGAGATGCCTTTAGGGGGATGGGGAGTAATTATAATAGTATCTTATTTTATAATTGTTAAGAGTAGTAAAATAGAAGAAAAGTTAACTAAATTAATAAAGAAATAAATAAATGAGGAGCTTGGTATCCGGCGAAGGACAAACCAAGCTCCTCTTTGTTATTAGCACTTTCGTACCAACTGCTAGATTATAATAACATTAAACTGAAAAATAAACAAGGACTTTTTTAGAAATTCTTTAGAATTATTTGAGGTTATTCTTTAGGAATATAAGATATAGTTAGTTTGTAAGGAAAAGATTTCGCTTTTATCGTATAATAGTAAAGTGTTATTAAGAAAGTAAGGAGAAGGACTCATGGAATATAATGTGTTAATTGTTGAAGATGAAAAAGAAATAGCAGATGCTTTAGAAATTTATTTAAAGAGTCAAGGGTATAAGGTATTTAAGGGATACAATGGGTTAGAGGGATTAGAAATTATAAATAATGAAGAAATACATTTAGCTATTGTAGATATTATGATGCCTAAAATGGACGGAATAACTATGACTATGAAGCTTAGAGAAAAATATGATTTTCCTATTATTATGTTATCTGCAAAATCAGAAGAAGTTGATAAGATAATGGGACTTAATATTGGAGCTGATGATTACATAACAAAACCTTTCACTCCTTTAGAATTATTAGCCAGAATTAATTCTCAGTTAAGAAGATACTCTAAATATCTTAAGTTAGCTTCTTCAGGAATTGAAAAAACAAATAGCTATATTATAGGTGGCCTTGAACTTAATATAGATACAGTAGAGCTAACGGTAGATGGTAATTTAGTTAAGCTTACTCCAATTGAATTTAAAATCTTACAATTATTAATGCAAAACCCAGGAAGAGTTTTTTCATCAGAAGAAATATATGAAAGAGTTTGGAATGAGCAAGCAATAAATACTGATACTATTATGGTTCATGTTAGAAATATAAGAGAAAAAATCGAAATCAATCCTAAAAATCCTAAATACTTAAAGGTGGTGTGGGGAGTTGGATACAAAATTGAAAAACAATAAAAAAGGATATATCACTCTTACTATAGTCTTAGTTTTATTATTAATTATGTCAATATCTATAGTATCCTATTATCCAAGGATTAAGGAAATAGTAAGCAATGTAGGAAGAATAATATTAAATGATGAGTATTTCTTCCAAAGGAGTTTATATGAAGGTTCTTATGCTTTATATAAGGATTTAGTAGAGCTTGAAAGTGGTAATGAAGTATCAGCAGACGAAGTATTTATTAAGGAAATAAAAAGCGAACAAAATACTAGTCAATATAATGATGTTAGGCAAAATATTAACTATGAAGTTAATAGATGGGCGAATAAATTTGAAGAAAACTATAAGAATTTAGATTATTATATGCTAAAAAAGGATTCTAACAAAGTAGTTTCCAATACAAATAATAAATTAGGGTTACTTTTAGCAGATAGCATAGATGCTAAACAAAAAGAAGAATTAGAAAATAATTATAGTTTTTATATGGTAGTAAACTTTGATGAGTTTGGTAAAGTTAATATAGTTAAGTCAAAGGGAATAAAAGAAGATACTAAAAGTACTTTTATAAATTTTGATAAAAATAGTATTTTTCAGCTTCCAAGCAACTTAGAAGTAAATGGACTTAAGAATGTATCTGTAGTTTATGGAATACCTGAAGATCTAAGATTTAAAGATGATATCTCAAGGTATACTAATAATTCAGATAAGTATGCTTATGAAAATGTTACTCTTACAATTGGACTAATAGCATATGGAATAGCTTTAATAATTGGATTATTTGCAAGCTTAAAATATCTTATTAGTATAAAACTTATTAATAAAATAGTAAATCTACCATTTGAAATATTAGTCTTTATTATTTCTGTGATAACAGCTTGCATAGCTCTATCACCTGATATAGTTTATTCTACTATAAATAGAGAATGGTTAATAAATGCATTTAATGAACTTGGATTTTCAACAAGCTTTGTTAATCCAGTATTAGATATAGGAAATGTACTATACTGGTTTATTTTATTATTTGCAGCCTTTATAGCTGTCCTTGTAATAAAGAAGATATTTACTAGAGGTTTAATAAACTATATTAAGGAAAATTCTTTAGTAGGTAGAGTAATAAAATTTATTCTAAAGATATTAAAGTGTGTTTATCGTGAACTAATTAATGTAGATTTAAATAATAAGTCTAACAAGATAGTATTAAAAATAGTATCAATAAACTTTATTATACTTTCATTTATGTGTGTAATTTGGTTCTTTGGAATAGGAGCAGCATTAATATATTCAATAGTTTTATTCTTTGTATTAAAAAAATATTTTGAAGATATAAAGGGAAAATATCAAATTTTACTTAAAGCTACTAATAAAATAGCAGAAGGTAATTTAGATGTTACTATAGAAGAAAATCTAGGAGTATTTGAACCAGTAAAAGATGAGCTTGAGAAGATTCAAAAAGGATTTAAAAATGCAGTTGAAGAAGAAGTGAAAAGTCAAAGAATGAAGACTGAACTTATATCAAATGTTTCTCATGACTTAAAAACCCCATTAACTTCAATAATTACTTATATTGATTTATTAAAGGATGAAAATATCAGTAAAGAAGATAGAGAAAAGTATTTAAGCACATTAGAAAGAAAATCACAAAGACTTAAAAATTTAATAGAAGATTTATTTGAAGTAAGTAAAGCTACAAGCAAAAATATTAAATTAGATATAGTTAATGTAGATATTGTATCTTTAATGAAACAAACTCATTTAGAACTTAGCGATAAGATTGAGGAATCATCACTGAAGTTTAAGTGGAATTTGCCAGAACATAAAGTTATTGTACCTTTAGATAGTCAAAAAACTTATAGAATTTTTGAAAACCTACTTATAAATGTAGTTAAATATTCTATGCCTAATTCAAGAGTATTTATAGATATAGTAGATGATGAAAAGGGCGTTTATGTAACCCTAAAGAATATGTCTGCAACTGAAATAGATTTTACTGAGGAAGAGATAATAGAAAGATTTGCTAGGGGAGATAAGTCAAGGAATACTGAAGGATCAGGTCTTGGTCTAGCTATAGCAAAAAGTTTTGTAGAATTACAAGGTGGAAGCTTAAAAATTGAAATTGATGGAGATTTATTTAAGGTAATATTAAAGTTTAATAAATAGAAAAATATTATATAAATTTTGGGAAGAAGGAAGTAATATCAGAAAGACGGTGTAGCAAGTTCAAGTTATACTGTCTTTTTCTTTAGAATTTTCTATATTATAGAAAATTTAGTTGAAAAATATATATTTAATAAATATAATAGGAAGGAGAAAAGTT
>NZ_JAWGSV010000298.1:0-3615 GCF_032552055.1 Clostridium sp.
ATAATTAACTTTCTGGCAATTATTAGTTTAATTGTGTATATAATATGTTTGTTGACTAAACCGAAGTATTCTATATTTCTATCTGTTGGTATGCTTATATGCGAATTCGGGTTAGACAAATATATCAACTTTTCATTTATCAATAAATTTTTGATTTTATTTGCAATTCTTATATGTATATTCAAATATGGCATGAAAAAAATTACAAGGATTCCGCTTGTTTTGTTAGGAATATTATTCTGTACGAATTTAATAGTAATGTTTTCTAGAGAAACAAACACATATTCATTTACTGATTTTATTACTGCATTTTCTACACTTTCAATAGGTTTTTTAATATTCTATATAAAATGGAATGAAAATGATGTAATAAAAGGACTAAAAGTATTAAGTTATTTATCAGTTATCAATGTTGCTATAGGAATTTTAATGAAAGGATATCTTTTATCAAGTGACTTGAGGATAGTATCTGGTGGGATACTACCACATTTGGTCTTTTATTCTTCTATTGGTATGTACGCATCTGCAGTTCTATTTGAGAAATTTGGTAAAAAGAAGTATAGAAAATTGATAATTATTAACTTAATAATTACATTTTTGTCACAAATGCGAGGAGGCACTATTTTCGCTCTAATTTTGTTTATTCAAATTATCATACCATACATAAAAAAGCTGAAAAAAAAGACAGTAGTATATGCAGTAGTTCTTTCACCAATAGTTATTTTTATTAGTTATTTAATGTTTGGAAAAATGATATCGAGAACTCTAAATATAGGGGCTGATTATGGAGTAGGTTTTTTAAATACATCAAGTAGATTTTATGTATGGGGGGAGATGCTTAAATTATCTCGAGGTAATAGAATTTTTGGATTAGGCATTGGTTATATTAAAACTCTTGATGAATTTTTCACTGATTTAGGGTTTATTTCTCCACATAATGAATATATTAAATTTTTTGTGGAAAGTGGTTTTATAGGATTAGGAGTATTATTAATTTGCTTTACAATTATATTTTTTATAGTTTATAAAAATAATTGTTTTGTTAAAAGTAGAAAAGGAATGATCAGAGCACTGATTATTGGATTTGTGTTTTTTAGTTTTACAGATAATACAATTTCAGCAATTGAATTTTGGGCTCCATTTACTTTGTGCCTATCATTTCTTTATGAAAAAACTAATATTACTACTTAATCAATATTTAAAGAATAATAATAAAAACATAGTAAATTCTATATTTTTATTATACATGGAGGAAGGTATGAATAAACCTTTAGTAAGTATAAGTTGCATAACATATAATCATGAAAAGTATATATCTGATGCATTATATAGTTTTTTAATGCAAAAAACAGATTTTGATTTTGAAATACTTATTCATGATGATGCTTCCACTGATAGAACGGCTGATGTAATAAAAGATTATCAAAGAAGATATCCTAATATAATTAAGCCAATATATCAAACTGAAAATCAATATAGCAAAGGACGTAGAAGAATTTTCTATTTATTTAATGATTCTAGAGCTGTTGGTAAATATATTGCATTATGTGAGGGAGATGATTTTTGGACAGATCCATATAAGTTACAAAAGCAAGTAGATTATATGCAAAAAAATCCTGAATGTAGTATGTGCATTCATTCAGCAGATATAGTAGATGGTGATAGAAAGCTTCAAGGAATAAAAGTTAGACCATATAAAGAGAACCGTACTGTTTTAATAGATGATTTAATAATGGGAGGAGGAGGTTTTTGTGCAACAGCATCTATTATGTATTGTAAGAAGGATATTGAAAATTTACCACAGTTTTTTATGGATGCACATGTTGCAGATTACCCACTTCAATTAATACTTGCAAGCAAAGGACAAGTATATTATATAGATGAATCTATGTCTGCTTATAGAGTTGGAATTCAGGGAGCTTGGACAACAAATTTATATTCTGGAAAGGATTCAAGAGAGAAGGATATTAAAAATTGCGAAAATGATATTAAATTGTTAAAGGGATTTAATATTTATACAATGCATAGATATAAGAAAACAATTGATTTAGTAATTAAGAATAGGCAAATGCTGATATTATTAATAAGTAGGAAAAAAGGTGAGATAAAGAAATCACAATGTAGAGAATATTATAATAATCTAAAAATTAATTATAAATTTAAGATTAATATAAAATATTATTTTCCTAAACTAATCAAAAGAATAAGAGCAGTAATAAAATATATAAAGGTCTATGCATATAATCTAAAAAGAATATAGTAACTTACATTAGATGGAGGGATATTAAAATGATTGAAGGTGATAACAAAAATACTAAAGGAAAAGTCATCAATAGTTTGTTTTGGAAATTGATGGAGCGTGGAGGAGTTCAAGGAATACAATTTATAGTACAAATTGTATTAGCTAGAATTTTATCACCTAACGACTATGGAATTATATCATTGTTAACAATATTTATAGCTTTAGCTAATGTTTTTATTCAAAGTGGATTTAATACAGCATTAATTCAAAAAAAGAATGTAAAAGAAGAAGATTTTTCATCAGTATTATATATAAGTCTGGTTGTATCTACTATACTTTATATTATTTTATTTTTTGCCTCTCCATTTATAGCTAATTTTTACAAGATTGCAGAATTAAAACAGGTATTAAGAGTGTTAGCAATTATATTATTCTTTGGTGCATTTAATTCTATCCAGAATGCAATAATTGCAAGAACAATGC
Source organism: Clostridium sp. (assembly GCF_032552055.1). Lineage (GTDB taxonomy): Bacteria > Bacillota > Clostridia > Clostridiales > Clostridiaceae > Clostridium. The sequence goes on from NZ_JAWGSV010000298.1 coordinate 2,726, forward strand.
AGTTTAAAAAATTATTCATTGGAAGTGTATTTTCTATATTGATATCAGGTATAGTTGGAATAACTTTAGCTTATTCAGGATTTGGAGTTTGGGCACTAGTGGCACAACAAATAGTAAATCAAGTATCTATAACTTTTATACTTTGGTTTACATTAAAATGGAGACCAAAATTAATTTTTTCTATTAATAGAGTGGGGAATTTATTTTCTTATGGATGGAAATTATTAGTATCTTCTTTAATAGATACAATATATATGAATTTAAGAGGGCTTATTGTAGGAAAAGTTTATGCATCTAATATGTTAGCTTTCTATAATAGGGGAGAGCAGTTTCCGCAATTAATAGTTAATAATATTAATGGGTCAATTCAATCCGTTATGCTACCTACGTTATCTGCAGAGCAAGAGAATAAAAAAAGAGTAAAAGAATTGGTAAGGAGATCAATTGTAACAAGCTCATTTTTAATATTTCCAATGATGATAGGACTAGCTGTTGTAGGAGAGCCTTTAATAAAAATACTTTTGACAGATAAATGGTTGCCAGCTGTACCATTTATGCAAATTTTCTGTTTATCATATGCCTTATGGCCTATACACACTTCTAACTTACAAGCTATTAATGCCCTTGGAAGAAGTGATATATATTTAAAATTAGAAATTATAAAAAAAATAATTGGTATTATTATTTTAATTATTTCAATGTTTTATGGTATATATGCAATTGCTTTAGGTGGATTGTTATCAGGGATAATTTCTTCATTTATAAACGCATATCCAAATTTGAAACTCTTAAATTATGGTTATAAAGAACAAATAAAAGATATACTTCCTTCATTATTGTTATCTATTATTATGGGGGGAGTTGCCTATAGTATTTTATATCTTAATATG
>NZ_JAWGSV010000299.1:0-3610 GCF_032552055.1 Clostridium sp.
AATTATAATAGTTCTATACTTCGCCATAGGGTTCTATTATTTCTATTATTTCTGTATCATTTAAAATATTATCAAGGGAATAATCATAAATATTTAATCTTATATCTTTTTCATAAAGTTTTTTTATTATTTCTTCTTTCTCATCATCAAAAACTAAGTTTTCTCTTAAATTCTCTATAAAATTATTTAAATTATATAAGTTACATCTGCCTTCATCTACACCTATATGTTGACAAATATTATTTCGTACTTGACCTACTAAGTCACTAAAGTCACTATAATCATCTTTTTGAGAGTATTCTTTTATTTTCTCTTCATAATATCTATTTACATAAGCTTTTGCTAAATCTTCATCATTAAAGCCAAGAGCATTACCATTTGGCATAACTAGTAGATATGTATTAAATGGAATTAAGTTCATAATTACTCCTCCTTAATTTTGATTTATAATTTATTTATTCCCTTAACTCTGTAACATTATAAGATGATATTTTTAGTATTATATATGTTTCAATAAACAATTTACATTTTGTAGTATTACATAATTTTAAGTGGAAAATAATTTTAAAGTAAATTACATCAATTGAAAGCATATAGATTTTGATTTTTATATGAGTTGAGTGAATACTTTGCTAACGAACTATTATATTTATTAAATATAACTTAATAAAATGTAAAACTTTATTACAGCGTATATAATTTAGTATTATATTGAAATAAGGATAAAATAAAAATAACTAGGAAAAATCTAAAATATAGAATAGTTCCTAGTTATTTTATATTAATTTAAGATATCATTTCACTTAGCTTTTGAAGAGCATCTTCCTTATTATCAAATGAAAACTTATTTTCTTTAATGTAACTTTGATCTATTTCAGGAAGATTCCCTATAGGTTTTGAATCGGAATATACTTTTTTCTCTGATTCAATAATATTTCCACTATCATCAGTTTTAAAAATAGAAATATAACCATCTTCTTCACCTAAGTAATATTTATTTGCTTCTAAAGAATTATCAGAATTAACTTCTTCTCTAGTATAAACTAATTTTTCTTCATTCTTTTCTGAAAGTTTATATCCTTTTTTTGATAGTTCATTAGAAAGTTCTTCTAATGTAAGATTTTCTTTAAAGCCTAATTTTTCTTTAAGTTTAAGTAGTGTATCAATCATATCTACATTATCTTTAGTATTTAGAGATACAAAGATATCATCACTTAAGTAATTATTTTCTGCATATACATTTGTATTTTCATTTTCTACATTATTACTTTTACTATTAGGATTTGTTATATAATTAGTAATATAATAGCTAGCACAAAAAGTTATGGCAAGTAGTGTAACAAATGAAACTAGTAACGAAGCTTTTTGTTTTTTATTTAGGTTTTTATTGTTTGTATCTTTATTTTCTAAATTATCCATTTTTATCACTCCTTGCTAGGATTATTGACATAAATTTCAAATGTTATACTAGTTTTTTATAAAAAAATATAATAAAATGAAACTCTAATATATAATTTTTTAAATTAATACTAAGGTTTAATATATTGTTATTAAATTGTAACAAAAAAGATAAACTAATTTTGTATAATATAATAGATAATGCTATCAAATAGTTTAAGTTAATTATATAATAGGAAGGTAAAGGGAGGAATATAGATGAATGAACATGATAACGTTAGAAGACGAAATATGAGAAAGAAAAAAAATAAAAAGAAAAAAATAATATTATTTTCAATCTTGGGGGTGCTGTTATTAGCAGCGGCAATTGTAGGAGGATATTATTATTATATAAGAAGTCAAATATATGTTGAAAGTAAACCTAATCCAACAAAGGAAGTTACATATGACGAGGTAGATGGAATTACTAATGTACTTTTAATTGGAACTGATGGTAGAACATTGGATGAACCAGCTAGATCAGATTCCATAATAATTGCTACACTAGATAATAACAATAAAAAAGTTAAGTTAACTTCAATTATGAGAGATACGGTAGTAGAGATTCCTGAGTATGGAGAAGATAAGATAAATGCTGCTTTTGCTTACGGATCTATTAATGAAGATGAAAATGGTGAAATGAGAGGTGCTGAAGGTGGAGCATCCTTATTAATGGAAACTATCGAAAATAATTTCGGGTTACATCTAGATAAGTATATTATAGTTAATTTTTGGGGATTTGAAGCTATAATAGATGAAATTGGTGGAATTGAAGCAGATATTAAAGATTATGAAATAGAAGAAGTTAATAAATATATTGGAGAAGCAACAGGAGTAAACTCACCTCCAATAACTGAAACAGGATTACAAACTTTAAATGGTCAACAAGCTTTATCATATGCAAGAATTAGATATGTTGGTAATGGTAACTTTGAAAGAGGAGAAAGACAAAGTAAAGTTTTACTTCAAATAGCAACTAAGCTTAAGGAAGTTAACCCAATAAAATATGTATCTATTGCAAATGCGTTAGCAAAAGAAGTTAAGACTAATATTGATATTCCTGAAGCATTAAACTTAGCTTATACAATATATAAGCTACCAACACTTGAATTTGAACAATTACAAATTCCTCAAGCAGAATTAATTGCTAGAGATTATTATTATAAGGATAAGGGATGGTGCCTACTTATTGATTTAGAGCAACATTCACAGATTATGCATGATTTTATATTTAACAATATAACACCAAATCCAGAGGAGTTTGATTTAATATCATTAGCTAATGCTAAGGCTAGTTATGAAGATAAAGAAGCAAGATATAATGCTCTTTATAATATAAAGCCAGAAGAACATGATGATAGAAATTCAGATAATACAACAGTTACACCACCTAAAAAGGAACCAGTAACTCCAAATAATGATAACAATAATAACAACAATAATAATAGCAATAACAACAATAATAATAATAATAATAATAATGGAAGTCAAAATCCACCAGCAGAAGAAGGAAATGATAAAACACCACCGGAAAAACCAACAACACCGGATAATGGTACTACGAATGGTGATACAACTAAGCCTCAAGATAAGCCTCAAGATAAGCCTCAGACTTAACAATAGATAATTATAAGAAATATATATTAATGGCTGTCAAAAGACAGCCATTAATTAATAAATAAAAAAGACAGAGAAGCTATTAAATAGCTTTTAGAATTTAGAAAATTTATAAAAAGGAGAATTATGTTAGATTTTATTGAAAGTACATTATTATCAGTGCCTGCAGTACTAATTGCTTTTATAGTTCAAGGTTATGGAAAGGCATTAGTTGCAGATAGATTAGGAGATAAAACACCAAGATTTCAAGGAAGATTGACATTAAATCCAACGGCTCATATAGATCCAATTGGATTTTTACTTATTTTAGTATGTGGATTTGGATGGACTAAACCTGTGGAAACTAATCCAAGTGCCTATAAGAGAGGATATAAAGATTCTATAAAGGTTGCTTTAGCAGGGCCAATTGCAAATTTAATTACAGCTTTTATATTTGCCTTTGTTTCTGTGATTTGGGTTAATACAGCTTATAGAATATTTCCTTCAGTAATTGTTCGTTTATTTATTAATATATTTTATTTAGTATGCGCTATAAATATTAATTTATTTATTTTTA
>NZ_JAWGSV010000300.1:0-3576 GCF_032552055.1 Clostridium sp.
AACTTATTATCAATATTTATAAAATAAAAAAGGGCCATCACTTACAAACTTTTCTTAAAAGTGACAGCTCTAAAAGTATTTTAGTAATTTATAACAAATTACTTCTTAAGTTGTTAATTATTAATTGTTATTTTTCTATGGCATTTTCATTACAGAAAGGACAAGGTATAATACCACTATTATTAATAGTATCTCCTTCTATAAATAAAGGTTTATGACAGTTATTACATTTTATTTCTACATACTCTTCTTCCATTTCCATTAAATCTTCAATGGATACCTCTTCGAAAAGCTCATCTTGTAACCCTATAATATCTTCATCAATGTATTTAAAATTTTCTTCTAGTGATTCTTGTTTATCAGATAGAATTCTTACTTCTTCTGATAATATGTCTATTAAAGATAGGATACCATCGAAAACCTCTTTATTTTTGTCATATTCAATACTAGATACTTCCTTTTTTAATAATTCAATTTTACTTTTTAAATCATTCATTTTTTCACATCCTTAAAATAGAACTATTCTATCTAATTATAACCTAAAGGGCTGTCTAACAAACAGCCTAAATTAAGAATTAAAAATTAAAAATGAATAATTACTGATGTAATTCTTACGAATTAATAAAATTAGTTTCTTTTCAAAACTCCTTCGGGAGTTTTTTCATTAATTTTTCATTGTTCATTCTTAATTTTCCATTGTGCTGTAGCACCATCTATGTTAAAACTATATTTTTTAATATAAAATAGGTGGAAGTATTTTACTTCCACCCTTTAAATATTAAGAATTTATCTCATTATGTAAGATTAAACTCTTTCCATGTACTCTCCAGTTCTAGTATCTACTCTTATTACATCTCCTTCATTAACAAACATAGGAACATTAACAACTGCTCCTGTTTCTAATGTAGCAGGCTTCATTGCATTTGTAGCTGTGTTTCCTTTTATCCCTGGATCAGCTTGAGTAATTAATAATTCAACGAAGTTTGGAGCTTCAACTGAAAAAGCATCACCTTTGTAGAATTTAATTACAGCAAACATATTTTCCTTAATAAACTTAATTGCATCTTCAACTTTCTCATAGTTTAGTGGAATTTGTTCAAAAGTTTCTTGATCCATGAAGTAGTATAATTCCCCATCTGAATAAAGGTATTGCATTTCTTTTCTTTCAATTACAGCTTCTTGTAATTTTGTAGTTGGGTTAAAAGTTGTATCAGTAACACCACCAGAAATTACGTTTCTTAATTTAGTTCTTACGAATGCTGCACCTTTTCCTGGCTTAACATGTAAGAAGTCTATTACTGTAAAAACTTGTCCTTCATACTCGAATGTAGTACCTTTTCTTAAATCTCCTGCTGATATCATTAAATATCCCTCCAAAAACTTTATTCCATATTTAGTTATCTCTTATCAACCTAAATATTCATAACAATAACTTTGTTTACGACATAACAAAAATATTTTATCAAAATTCACAAATAAATGCAATTCTTTATATAAACTTATCCTAATTTATATTAATTATATTTAATTGCTTACTAAATCTAATTCTAGAGAAATTTTATTATCAATATATTTCAAGCTATAATTTTCAATATTATAAACATATAATTGCTTCAATGCATCTTGAACTTCTTCTTTGCTCCCTTTAATTTCAGCTTTAATTTTCCACTCATTATTTGAATTATTATAACTAATTACCTCTAGATTTTTAATGCTCCTAAAATCATTTTCTATTTCTTTTATATATTTTGCATTTTTCTCTTCTGTTATACTAGTTTCTAATGCGTCATTTTTATGTATTTCATCTAAATTATTATTAAGAAACATAAAAATACATTGTACTCCAGTAAGTAATGCTATTATTAGATATATAATTATTTTTTTATTCATAAACAACCTCAACTAAATAAGTTTTATCATTAACTTTCCTTATAGAATTAATTTTAAAATCTGTTTCCTCTTCTATATAAAAAATAGTATTTTTATTTTCAGTCTCTATAGTTCCATCATTATTGCTAAAATTAAAAGTTTTAATATCTTCATTTAAATAATCTAAAACATCAATAATTTTCTCTTGCTTGCTATTTTTCACCTCTACATCATTACTAATAACTTCTATTGAATCATTATTACTAAGATAATTTTCAATAGTATCAATTGATTTTGGCAATAGTAAAAAATTAAGTATTATTAATAATAAAATCAATATCTTACTATCTTTCTTTTCCTTACTTTTCTTTTCCATAACATATTCAATTGGAATAAAGTTTTTATTTTCTATATATCTTTTCATATATGCCCTCAACTAAATCAATATTTTTCATCTTAAATCTTTTTACTTGATCCACTAGAGATTCTATATTTACGCTTTTATCTATTATTAATAATTTCTCATCATTTATTAAACTGATAATTTTACAAACTTCCTCTTCATTATTAGCAATAACAGAATTAATTATATATCCCTTTTCTAAGGATAAAACATGGAATATATTGTTTATTCTAAATAATATATTAGAATCCTTTGAATTCTTAATTTCCCTTATTACTTTGTTCTTTATATAAAATTGTATAGGTTCTATAGTTAGCTCCGTGGAGTCATTAGTTAATGAAATCAAATTATTATTTCTAATTGAATATAAATAGGCAAGATTATCCTTCTTATTGTATTCATAACTAAATAAGAAGTTATCTTTATCAGAAAAATCTTCATTTATCTTTTTTCCAATAAAATCTCCTATTCCTTTATTACTAGAATTAAACCCATATTTCTTAATTAAAAGTATTTGAGATAAAAATATAATTCTCCTTTTTCTTGATATATTATCTAAAAGCTCACTATAATTATTTCTATTATATTCATTACCTTTATAAATATAGGTGTCTTCATATATTCCAATATTACTAATCATTATCTAACCTCCGTAAATATATTGAGTTTTATAAGTTGATGGCAAGAATTTATATTCTTTATCATTAATTTCATCTAAACCTATATACATTTTAGAGCTACCTTTTACCTTAGTAATGTAGTATTTGTTATTTATTTTTTCTAAAGCATAACTTTTAAAATTTGAATTGCTATTAGATATTTCTTTACTTAAACCAACTAAATTATTTAAGGAATCAGAATTTCTCTTTATTTTTATATTAAGAGTCTCTAAATACTCTTCCTCTTCAATACTTAAGGATTTTTTATCAGAATAAGTACGATATTCATTGGATCTTAAATGTATATTTAAAATAAATTTTAATGATATGTTTGATATTACAATTATTATCATAAATATAATTATTGTTTCTACTAAGGAAAAACCTTTTTTCTTTTTAGTAACTTTTAGATGCATATTATTCTTTCTTCACCTTTTTTATTAGTAATTTTTAAATAATTTATATTTTCTTTTTTATATACCTCAAAATTTGATACATTTCTCATAAGTATATTAGTTCCATTACCTAAGTATCCATTTGTAATTATCACTATCTTATCTTTACTTAACATAATCTTTTTCTCAACAATACCTTCTTTAAAATGATCAATTTTATATTTAATTATTATTTCATCACCTATAGTAT
>NZ_JAWGSV010000301.1:0-3563 GCF_032552055.1 Clostridium sp.
TCCTTTAGTAAATTCATTTAAATAAAAAACTTGATATATATAATGTGAAAGTCGACTTAGAGCTTGCAAGATCGACTAGCATTATATATATCAAGTTTTATTTTATTAATTCACTATACTTCTCCATAGATGTTTAATGAGAATCCTGTTTTTAATGTCTTTTCAGCATATCTTTTTGCACCATCTAAAGATAAATCTTTATAATTTCCACATTGAACCTCATTAGCTGCAGGTATTTCTTCTGCTTTAAGTACTGCTTCTAAAGCTGATTCCAATGCTTCTTTAATTTCTTTTGGCTCCCTATCTCCCCATATACTTAAGTAGAATCCTGTTCTACATCCCATAGGTGATAAGTCTATAATTCCATCTACCTTACTTCTTAACTCGTGAGCTAGTAAATGTTCTAAACCATGTATTGCAGCTGTTTCAAAAGCTTCCACATTAGGCTGTAAAAATCTAATATCAAATTTAGTTACCTTGTCTCCTTCTTCTCCTTGTAAAAGACAACACTTTCTTATATATGGTGCCTTAACTATTCTATGATCTAATTCAAAACTTTCTACCTTTTCCATTAATACTACCTCCCAATATTTACTGATATATTTCAATTAATAGTATAAGTATACATTATTTGGATGTGTTATATAAATGATATTTAGTAATCTACTAAATTGTGGTATCTATCTAACAAACAGCCTTATTAAAACCAAATAATTATTAATGTAATTCTTCTAGAATTAATTAAAATAATTATTTTTCAAAACTCCCTAAGAAGTTTCTTAATTAATTTCTCATTATTCATTCTTAATTTTTAATTTTGACTCGCTACATTATCACAAGTATTTATTGTACTTATTATAGATGATACACCTTCGCTAATTCTTCTTGCTACATAAGGATTATTCATAGTATATAAGTGAATTCCATCTACTCCACTTGATATTAAGTCTATAATTTGCTCATTTGCATAAGCTATTCCTGCATCTCTTAATGCTTCTGAATTAAATTCATATTTATTCATTATCTTTAAAAACTTTTGTGGTACTTTTGCGCCGCAAAGTGATACTATTCTCTTTATTTGCTTTGAATTTATAACAGGCATAATACCAGCTTCAATAGGTATATTTATATTATACTTCTCTTTCTTCTCTAAGAAATCATAAAAATAATTATTATCGAAAAATAATTGAGAAACTAAGTGAGTAGCCCCTGATTCTTGTTTTCTTTTTAAGTTTAACAAATCATCTTCAATAGATTTGCTATCAGGATGAATTTCTGGATAACAGGCTGCAACTATGTTAAAATCATCTCTTCCTTTAATATGAGTTATTAAATCAGTTGCATACTTAAAACTACCTTCTCCTTTATAATCAGCTGGAATATCACCTCTTAATGCTAAAACATTTTCTATTCCTTGATTTTTTAAATCATCAAGTATCTTATCAACATTATCTTTAGTTGAGTTAATACATGTTAAGTGAGCTAGTGGCTCTATACCATACTTATTTTTTACTATTGAAGAAATTTCACAAGTCATATTCTTAATTAAGCTACCGCCTGCCCCATAGGTAACGCTTATAAAATCCGGTTTAAGATCTTTTAACTCTTCTAAAGTATTATAGATAGTTTCTATATTCGATTCTTGTTTTGGCGGAAATATTTCAAAAGAAAATACCACCTTTTTTTCATTAAATAAATTATTAATATTCATAATAGCCCCCTAAGTATTTATTCTTAGCGCATCTGCTTTTTCTGATATTGCCGCAAAAAATGGCAGGTGCAATGTTTTAGTATTTTATTATTTAGATTAATTATCTTTTATATTTTATAAAATCTTTAAACTATCCATCAATCATTTAAGATATAAATAATCTAAAGAATAAAAAAATACCTAAAGGATAACCTTTAGGTATAGTATAAGCCTATAAATTACCCTTATCTAACAGGAATTAGCACCACACAAATAAGCTAAATATAAATTTAACCTTGTAGGTTGCCGGGTATCATAGGGCCAGTCCCTCCACCACTCTCGATAAGTTCTTTATATATATGTTTCAATAAATAGTCTACCTTCTTGAGGCTTATTACATTCTTACTTAAAAATATTTTTATAAGTAATTTTCATCAATTGAAAGCATATATATTTTTTATTTCTATATAAGTTGTCAATATAATGCCACATCTTAAATATTTTAACAGGAAATGAACCTCGAATAAGATGTACATGCTTTATTACAACTTAAATATTCTTTTTATTTATTATAAGTTATTTCCTCTTTTTTGTAAACAAGGAAATTAAGTTCAATTTTTATTTATAAAATTTTCTTATGATTTTCTATTATTTATCCAATCTTATTCTTAATACTTACTTATAGTAAAAATCTAATTAATGTTTTATTATTAATAATACTATTGAAACTATACTAAATGCTAAGCTTACCATATTTATATATGTTACTACTTGCTTAGGTGTAAATCCCTTAGCTTCTAGCCTATAATGAATTTGACTTCTATCTGCTTGATAAACAGGTTTTCCATCTAGAAATCTTTTTATAATTACAAAGATATTGTCAAATATTGGTATAGCTAATGCTAGTATAGGGATAAATAAGCTCATTAAGGTAGCTTGTTTAAACGCTCCATCTAAAGCTATTATACTCAGTATAAACCCTAAGAAATTAGCCCCTGAATCACCCATAAATATTTTTGCAGGATATTTATTGTACATGAGGAATCCCAAAGTCGCACCAGAAACTCCTAAGGACATAATTATAGATTCACTTTGATTAAGTATTATAGCTGCTCCTGCAAAAGTAATGGATGAAATTAAAGTTAATCCACCAGCTAATCCATCCATACCATCTGACCAGTTTATAACAGTAGTAACTCCAAATATCCATGTTACAGTTAAAATAAATTGTACTACATAACTTAATTGAATATATTCCCCTGAAAAAGGATTACTAAATCCTCTAAAAGCAACTCCTGAATTAAATACAAGAATTGCAGCTAGTAATTGAATAATTAATCGTGGATAAATTGGGAATTCTTTTCCCCTAGTTTTATAGAAGTCATCAACTAGTCCAATTAATAATATTAAAATTGATCCAAAAAATATCCATGCTTTTTCTATATCTAAACTATATATATTTACAAAAAAATAAACTACAAAAAATCCAATAAACATAGCTATACCACCACAAAGTGGAATTTCTCCTCTATGTTGTTTTCTTTTTGTTGGCTTATCGGTAAAACTATATTTATGTGATAATTTCACTAATATAGGCACTGAAAAATATACAATTGAAAATGCCAATATAAAAGATAATATATATCTCATAATGTCTCCTTAATTATAAATGCTATTTACTATGTTTCAATTAATAATCTACATATAATTTTATACAATTATAAATCAAAATTATTATTTAAGTAAAATATCATAATTGAAAGCATAGTATTTTAATTTTTATATAAGTTGTTTAGATAATCATAAATCATAAATATTTCAAGCATGAAATACAACTTAACAAAATGTCCATTCCTTCTTACAACTTATATAT
>NZ_JAWGSV010000302.1:0-3517 GCF_032552055.1 Clostridium sp.
CTTCTTTACTATTTAATAATTTAGTTAAGTTTTTAATTTCTTTGTTATTATCTTTTTTTATTATAGAGTAATTTTGATTAAATATTTCTCTATTTTTTAATGAATAAATATAATCCTCTATCTTGCTTTCCAAATATTCTTGTTTAATTCTTTTTGTGTTAGTACATTCTTTCAAAGTACCTCTTAACATATCTCGACACATATAGTAATGGTAAGTATTGCTATTTTCATATATACTACCATCTTTTCTAACATATTTTTTATTCCATTTCTTTGTATGACCTGCATAAGTCTTACCACATACAGGACAAGTAAGAGTTTTAGTAAGCCAATAGTCTTTATTGAATCTATTAGTACCATTTTTAACTTTAGATTTGATATCAGAATTTACCTTTAACCAAACATCAGGCGATACTATTCCTACAACGTTACTTACTACGGCATATTTTGTTTCGTTATCAGTATAAGTTAAATATCCATGTACATTATCTTCTTCACCCAAAACTGTAAAACCATGTTTAACTAAAAAAGTAGATACTTCTTTTGAACTTTTAACATATATAGGTTTCTTGAGAGAAGAAGCTAAAGTAGTACTCACGAAAGTATGATCAAATTTGGCTTTAGCTTCTGTTATTATTGTAGAATTCTTATTATTTAAATATTTCATATCAAAAATAAGTTTTATCAAATCTGGATTGGATAATTCTAAACCTCCCTTTTCGCCAATTCTATATCCTATAGGAGGGGAACCACCAGTCCATTTACCTTTCTTAGCAATTGCTAACATATTATCCTTAACTCTTTGTTGTATATTAGCTCTTTCCATTTCACCAAAACTAGCAAGAAGTGTTAGCATAACTTTTCCCATTTGAGTATTAGGATCAAATCCTTCACTTATAGATATCAAATCTATATTGTTATTCTTAAACATTTCAAGAGTATTCAAAAAGTCTAGGGTATTCCTTGCAATTCTATCAACTTTATAACATATAACTACGTCCACTTGTTTAAGAGAACATGCTTTTAAAAGTTGTTGAAAAGCAGGTCTATTTGTATTACCTCCACTAAACCCTTCATCTTCAAAAATAGAAAAAGAAACATTCGAATATTTCTTTACTGCATATTCTTTGCACATTTCTATTTGTGTTTGAATAGAAACTGAACCTTCAATATATACAGATTTTCTAGAATATATTGCAACTTTTGTCATATTAATGCCTCCTTATGTAAAAATATATAGAACATATGTTCTTAAAGTGATATAATAAAATTGTAATGCAACTTAGGGGGAGAATGATTATGGATAAAGAAGAACTAGAGCTTATAGAACTATTAATTAAACTAAAAAAACATATAGATAAAAAAGAGACAAGGAATACTTAGTTATTCCTTATCTTGATTTTAAGCTGTATTTCTTTTTTTAGAATATTCCATAAGATATCTTTAGATGTTTCATCAATAACATTTCCATTTTCATCGATTAGATTATTGTCAATTAACATATCAATAGCTGAATCAAGAATATCGTATTGTTTTACTTCAACATCCTTCCCTAAAAAATATTCCATTGGCTTACCAGTAATATCTGATAATTTTGAAATGATTTTTACATTAGTCCCTTTAAGTCTTCCACGTTCTATATCTGCTAGATAGCTTCTACTTATTCCTAGTTTCTTAGCAAGTTCTTCTTGAGTAAGTCTCATTTCAGTTCTAATTTCTTTTACTTTATCTTTTAACATATTTAACACCCCATTGATATTATAACATAAATGACGTTAAATACAACAAAAAAGTAGTATTTTAACACAAAGCATAGTATAAGTGAGGTAAATTATATATATGGGTAAATATGTAGAAATACGAACAAATATCCAATTATACAAATGACGTATATTGTGACATAATTGGATATGTAGAGAGGAGGTACAGTAATGGAAGAACTAAGGACAAGCAAAGGGATAACAGCAATATTTGTTGCGAAGAAACTCCGTATTAGTAGAGATAGATTAAAAAGAATAGAAAATGGAGACGTATCTTTGCCAGTTGAGTTTGTACCAATATTAGCTAATTTATACGGTGTAACTTTTGATGAAATTATAGAAAGGAGAATAAAGGAATGGAAGAAATAGAAAAAGAATTGATTAATGAGTTTGAAAAACTTAAATTTTTTTTGAAAGAAAATGACGTTAATAGTGACAATGATGGTGATAGAAATGAAACCAAAACTAGTGATTAAAAATGGAGATTTTTTTGTAACAGATGGAGAAATTGGAGGAAGTAAGTTTATAGTCAAAAAACAACCAACTAAAGAAGTCGTTACTTATTTACAAGAATTATATTTGAATGGCACTGGATTGAGTTTAGTAAAAAAATAAATAAGGACAAGCTTTAATTAAAGAAGAAACTAGTGATGAATAGGCTAATAGCCTTAAGATTTATTACTTAACAGAACTTTTTATAAGACAAGCTCTAACAATAAACCACACACCGTTAGAGACTAAGGTGAGGAATTGGAATGGTATAGAGAATATAAGAGAGGAGAATATAAATGTTATTGAATTACTTAACAGAACTTAAGAAAGGTTTATCAGATCAAGAGTTCAAAGTATTTATGAAGGATGTTGATAATGACATAAAAGTAAATAGGATTCAATTCGGAAAGAGGACAAGCCAGAAAGAGTTTAAAGAGATATGTGAAATATTCTTAGGAGTTATGGACAGGTGCCCGAAGGAGGTTTGTTTATGAATAAAATCTTATTACTAAACAGTAATGGATTGGTTATCGATAGAAAATACTTGGGGATAATGGATAAGTTTAAATCAATTATGGTTAAAGAGCTAATATGTCCAACTAAGGAACAACTAACAGCAGAAGAAGCCTATAAAGTGTCTAAGGATACCGAAGAGATTTATTTAAATAGTAATTTAAATAATGAAGCAGCATTAAGAGAAGCTATAAGGAAATTTAGAAATGAAGAAGGAGAGAAATAATGAAAATATTTTTGAAAAGCTTAGAACTTAAGAGCTTTAAAGGAATTAAACAATTAAAAATAGACTTTGGACCAGTAACAAGAATATCTGGGGATAATGGAACTGGCAAAACTACAATAATGGATTCCTTCATGTGGTTACTATTTGGTAAGGATAGCAAGGATAGAAAGGACTATAAGATTAAAACAATTATTGAGAGTGGTGAGGAACTTCATGGAATAGAACATGCAGTTATTGCAGAGTTAGAGGTTGACGGAACATTAATTAAGTTACAAAGAACTTATAAAGAAAGATGGACCAAACAAAAAGGACAGGCTAAATCAGAATTAAAGGGCCATACTACAGACTACTTTATTAATGATGTGCCAGTCCAAATGAAAGAATACAACGAAAAGGTAAACAATATCTTGGTGGATAGTACCTTTAAGTTAATTACTAATCCATTATATTTTACATCCCTTGATTGGAAAAAGCAAAGAGAAATCCTTCTAGAGATTATAGGAGATATTGATGCAGAGAATATTAT
>NZ_JAWGSV010000303.1:0-3514 GCF_032552055.1 Clostridium sp.
TATATTAAAAATTATATTTTTTAATATAATGCTAGTTTTATCTATTTTTGTATTTAATTCAATTGTAGCAATAGAAATAACAAGACTTCCAATCTACTTATTATTTATAGTTGCTCAGCCAGTATTTTTAATATACGATTATGCCTTAAGCTTATTAATCTTTTCAATAAAGTATTTTATGATTCCATAAATTCCAAAGAACAATACATAAAGCAATATAATATTAATTGGAAGTATAAAGAACCCTATAATTGATGATGATATATAAACTAAGATTGAACTCTTTATAGATCCTCTTATTAATGCAACTGGTATTAAAGCAGATGCTAAGGTTAAAATACTAATTGTACTTATAGGTAATAGTAAATTTAAATATAAAATTACTATAGTAAGTGCTGTTAAAGCAGCGCTTACAGTTAATTCTTTTGCTTTCATACTTTAATCACCACCAAAACTATTTTCTTTAGCAACAACCTATAAGGTCCCCACCCATACATTCACACATAGAGTCTAAGCACCATAAATTTATACAACAATCACATGCGTTTGCTGAGTTAGCTCCAGTAGTTCTATAATAGTTATTGCTGTATGCGGATGTTCTTTGGTGTAGTGAATTTAGAGTTTGTCTATATTCAAAGTTGTTAGGGTCCATATTTACAGCAATTTGAATATGCTTAAGACCTCCATCAAACCATCCTTTATTAGTTAATAAAACTCCATATAAAAAGTTCCATTCTGCATTTCTATTTTGAATAGAATTTAATCTTCTTTCAGCTTCTTGTAAATTTCTATTTTGAATTAACATTCTAATTTCTTGGAAAGAATAAGAATCATTAGAATTGTTACTTGATGAATTACTGTAAGAACTATTATATGAGTTGCTTGATGAAGCATCTCCATTTTTAGTTAACATATCATATGCTTGATTAATTTCTCTCATCTTTTCTTCAGCTAGATCTTTTAATGGGTTATCACCGTATTGATCTGGGTGATATTGTTTAATTAAATTTCTATAAGCTTTTTTTATTTCTTCTTGACTTGCACCTGGTTTTAATCCAAGAACCTCATATGGATTCATTATGGTCACTCCTTCTTATCTTCGTTAGTTTTCTTTATTATTCCAAGGTATTTATCCATCATACCTAATTCTAGAACGTTTCTCAATATATCTTCATTTCTTTTAATAGGTAATTTATCTAGAATTTGCTTACAATTAAATGAACAATTTAAAATAGTAAATTCAAGTCTATCCTTAAATAATGGAAGTAATTTTTCATAAGGTAAATTATCTTCATTAAATAAATAATTAATAGGGTTAAATTTATTTTTATCCATATCTTCCTTTAAATCATCAAATGCATCAACTAAGTATATCCATTTTCCTAGGGTATATCCAAGATTATATAAATCATCCCTTATCTCTATAGTATCTTCAACTAAAGTTTGAGGATAAGATTTCAATATACTTCCAACAATATGACTAAAGGGATGGGCAATTTCATCAATTGAAGAAAAATCTTTATTTCTCTCTAAAGTACTAAGTTCCTTTAAACTTTCTTCTATAATAGTTCTTATGCTTTCAATGTTTACATTTGTTTTCTTTTCATAAGGTAATAAAATTTTTTCAAGAATCTTAGATTTTAGATTATTATCATCCTCAACATCATCTTTAACTTTATAGTAGTATAGAGTTAAGTTTATAGCAGCTGCGTATTGAAGTGCATCATTATTCATAATAATAGGCTTCTTTTCAATAGGATGAACAATACAGCGTTTAATTTCTACTGTAGGTTCTTTATTTGATAGGGAATCTAAAAGCACGGCTAAAAAGGTCATATCATAATTTAGGACCATCCTTGGAAGATTACCTGCACTACTTTTAATATGCATGCAAAGTCCACAATAATAACTTCTAAATTTAGTAAAGTCCTTGACTTTAAGCTCAGCTTTTAGAGGAGTTACATATCCAAACAATAAAAACACTCCTTAAAATTAGTTTAGATTAATTATACAAAAATAAGGTATCATTAACAATGGTTTATATAAAATTTAGGAAATATTAAAAAAATAGAAACAAATAGAAAGATATTGACAAAAAAATCAAGTGAAGTTATATTTTGAATATATTGGAGGGGATATAATTGAAAAAAATAATTAGCATTGTAATTTTAGTCGTGATTATTGTATTAATAGCCTTTGGGGGATATAAATATTTTAATAAGAAATCAGAAGGTATAACTTTAAATGATACTCAAAATGAAGAAACTAATATTGAAGAAGAAACAATAACAGATGATATTGTAGAAGATGATAAAAATAAAATCAATGAAGATGAATATACTACATTAAATATTGAAGATGTGAAAGTTCCTATATTAATGTATCACTCAATTTCAGCAGCAGATCCTAATAATAATTTATTAGTACCACCAGATATGTTTAGGGAACAAGTTAAATATCTTAAGGAAGCTGGATTTACACCAATGCTTTTAGAAGATGTTGTTGAAGCTTTTTCAACAGGACATGTTCCAAAGAAGCCTGTAGCTATTACTTTTGATGATGGTTATGCAGATAACTATTCAGAAGGATATAAAATATTAAAGGAATTTGATATGAAAGCAACATTCTTTATAATAACTGATAATATTGATGCGGATGGTTATTATTTAAATTCAGCTCAGCTTAAAGAAATGAAAGATGGTGGTATGGGAATAGAAAGTCATACATCAAGACATATAGAGTTTCCTAATATATCTAGGGAAGATAAAAAAGCTATCATACAAGAAGCTGTAGATACTCTAAAAGAGAAAGTTGGAGTTGATAGTAAGTTCCTTTGTTATCCAGTTGGAAGATATGATGAGGAAACTATGGAAGTAGCAGAAGAAATGGGAGTTAAGGCAGCAGTTACTACTGAAGGTGGGATTGCAACAGTTAGTGATGGACTATATTCATTAAAAAGAGTACGAATGTCACCAATGAATATAGAAGCTTTTAAATCTGTATTCTCAGACTATTAAGATAATACATTATAAGAGTAGTGGTTAATATAACAATGGAGAGACCTTTTTAGGTCTCTTTTTCAATTTAAAATCTAAATGTTGTAGAGACAATGATTAATTGGCTGGATTTTAGAGTAATTTATAAGCGTATATATGGATATTTAAAAGGTAATAATATTATAGTAATGGTACAGTGCTTTTTTTGAATTAATAATTAAAAATGAAGAATTAAAAATTAATGAAAGAACTCATAAATGAGTTTTGAAAACTATTCTTTAATTAATATATTATAAGTTACTTTATTCATTCTAAATTCCTAATTTTTAATTAGTATTTTGAGGGACAGTACTGATATTATAAGGAATGATTATGAATATATTATTTGTTAATTCAGCAGTATAATGAAGTAAGTTTTATTACTTTTCTATTTATATTAGATATATGTAAATGATACCAGATTTAAGGTCTTAATTACAGTTTTAATGAGTATTAATAAGTATTAATAAGTATTAATA